>NZ_JBFUEB010000010.1:0-91199 GCF_056404395.1 Rhizobacter sp. P2_D12
CCCGGTCCCCGCGCCGACGCCGGCGCCCGTGGCCGCCCCCACGCCGGCCCCGGCGCCGGTCGCGCTGCCCGCATCGGCACCGGCTGAAGCCACGCCGCCCGTCGTCGCTGCGCCGGCGCCCGAAGTCGTTGCCAGCGCCCCAGTCGTCGCGCCGCCGCCGCCCAAGCCGGCTCCGGCGCCTGCCCCGGTGGCCGAGCCGCCGGGCTTCTTCGCCTCGCTGTTCGAAGACAACCTGCCGGCCGTGCTCGGCGGCCTGGCCGTGCTGCTGCTCGGCGGCTTCGCGGCCTGGCGCTTCAGCAAGCGTGCCAAGCGCGACAGCGGCGAGACCTCGTTCCTCGAAAGCCGTCTTCAACCCGACTCGTTCTTCGGCGCCAGCGGCGGTCAGCGCATCGACACGCGCGATGCCGGTGGCGCCTCGTCGTCGATGAGCTACTCGCTGAGCCAGCTCGATGCGATCGGCGACGTCGACCCGGTCGCCGAAGCCGATGTCTACCTGGCCTATGGCCGCGACCTGCAGGCCGAGGAAATCCTCAAGGAAGCGATGCGCGCGAGCCCGGAGCGCCTGGCGATCCGCACCAAGCTGCTCGAGGTCTACGCGAAGCGCCGCGACACCAAGGGCTTCGAGCTGCTGGCCACCCAGCTGTTCGGCCTGACCGGCGGCCAGGGCGAGGACTGGGCCAAGGCGCAAGAGATCGGCCAGCAAATCGATCCGGAGAACCCGATGTACCGCCCGGGCGGCGCGCCGTCCACCGGTGCCGGCGAGGCCCGTCCGTCGGCCGAGCTGCTGGGTGCCAGCACGATGCCGCAGTCGGTGCTGCCGTCGCCGTCCGAGTTCGGCACCAGCGGATCGCATGGCAGCGGCTTCGACACCACCGGTGGTGGCGGCATGGACCTCGACCTCGACCTGGCACTGCCGGGCAGCACCTCGTCGCACGCCTCGCGCCTGCCCGAAGAGACGCAGCCGCTGCCGACCGCCGAGGCCGTGCATTCGCTGGACGACATGAGCTTCGACCTGCCGCTCGAGCCGCCGTCGGCACCGCCGCCGCCGGCCCCGCGCAGCGCCGTGGGCAGCGGCTCGATGGACTTCGACCTGTCCAGCATCTCGCTGGACCTGGGCGACGCGACGATCCCGGCACCGCCCGCGGCGTCGCGCGCCGCACCGGCGCCCGCATCGGCCAACGAGTTCGGCGACATCGACCTGGGCGACGCGCCGGACGACGGCTCCGACCCGATCGCGCGCAAGCTCGAACTGGCCGACGAGTTCCGCCAGATCGGCGACATGGAAGGCGCCCGCGACCTGCTGCAGGAAGTGGTGGCCAAGGCCAGCGGCGCGACAAAGTCCCGCGCGCAAGCCATGCTGAACGATCTCGGGTGAACGGCGAGAGACTGGCCCTCGGTATCAGCTACCAGGGCCAGGCCTACCAGGGCTGGCAGAGCCAGCCGGGCGGGCAGACGGTGCAGGACCACCTTGAACGGGCGTTGTCGCAATTCGCGGCCACGCCCGTTCGCACGATGTGCGCCGGGCGCACCGATGCGGGCGTGCACGCGCTGAACCAGGTGGTGCACATCGACGCGCCGGTGCCGCGCGAGACCGAATCGTGGATGCGCGGCAGCAACCGCTTCCTGCCGTCCGACATCGCGGTGCAGTGGTGCCGTCCGGTGCCGGACGACTTCCACGCCCGCAACAGCGCGCGCGGGCGCCGCTATGCCTACCTGCTGCTCGAGTCGCGCGTGCGCGCCGCCATCGAGGCCGGCGCGGCCGGCTGGGTGTTCCGCCCGCTCGATGGCGATGCGATGCGCGAGGCCGCCCGGGCGCTGATCGGCGAGCATGACTTCAGCGCCTTCCGGGCGGCAGGTTGCCAGTCGCCGACGCCTGTCAAGACGTTGCACGCGATCGGCATCCGCCGCTTCGGCGCCTACTGGCGTTTCGACTTCGACGGCAACGCCTTCCTGCACCACATGGTGCGCAACATCATGGGTTGCCTGGTGGCGATCGGCGCCGGCCAGCGCGCGCCCGATTGGATGGGCGAGGTGCTGGCCTCGCGCACGCGCAGCGTGGCGGCACCGACCTTTGCCCCCGACGGGCTGTACTTCGTCGGGCCGTACTACGATGCGCGCTTCGAGATCCCGAGCCACACGCCGCCGATGGACTGGCTTCCCGGTGGCGCCGACCCGACCCGATGAGCCTTCGCACCCGAATCAAGATCTGCGGCCTGACGCGCGAGGCCGACGTGGATGCCGCCGTCGAGGCCGGCGCCGATGCCGTGGGCTTCGTGCTGTATGAGCGCAGCCCGCGCCATGTGACGATCGAGCGCGCCGCCGAACTGGCGCGCAGGCTGCCGCCCTTCGTCACGCCGGTCACGCTGTTCGTCAACGCGGCGCCGGCATCGGTCGAGCGCGCGGTCGCCGCCATCCCGAACCTGCTGCTGCAATTCCATGGCGACGAGACCCCGGACGACTGCAGCGCGGCCGGCCGGCCCTTCCTGCGCGCCGCGCGCATGGCGGGGGATTTCGATTTGCTAGACTTCGCCGCTCAGTACCCGCTCGCCCAGGGGCTGCTGCTCGACGCCCATGTCGATGGGTATGGTGGGGGCGGAAAGGTCTTCGATTGGTCACTCATTCCTCGAAACGTGCGCTCTCCAGTCGTTTTGTCTGGTGGGTTGCATGCCGGAAATGTGATCGAAGGAATTCTTCGGGTGCGGCCCTGGGCCGTTGACGTGAGTTCCGGCGTCGAACAGGCCAAAGGCATCAAGGATGCCGAGGCCATCCGCCGATTCTGCGATGCCGTGCGCGAAGCCGATGCGCGCATCGCGGCCACCCCGACCTGAAGCGAGTCATTCCATGTCCAAGTACCAGCAACCCGATGCCAACGGGCATTTCGGGCCTTATGGCGGCACCTTCGTCGCCGAAACCCTGATCCACGCGCTCGATGAGCTCAAGGCTGCCTACGCCGAGGCGCAGCGCGACCCGGCCTTCCAGGCCGAGTTCCAGAGCGAGCTGAAGCACTTCGTCGGCCGGCCCAGCCCGGTCTACCACGCCGCGCGCATGAGCCGCGAACTGGGCGGCGCGCAGATCTACCTGAAGCGCGAGGACCTGAACCACACCGGTGCGCACAAGGTGAACAACACCATCGGCCAGGCGCTGCTGGCGCGCCGCATGGGCAAGCCGCGCGTGATCGCCGAGACCGGCGCCGGCCAGCACGGCGTGGCCACCGCCACCATCTGCGCCCGCTACGGCATGGAGTGCGTGGTCTACATGGGCAGCGAGGACGTCAAGCGCCAGTCGCCCAACGTCTACCGCATGAAGCTGCTGGGCGCGACCGTCGTGCCGGTGGAAAGCGGCTCGAAGACGCTGAAGGATGCGCTGAACGAGGCGCTGCGCGATTGGGTCACCAACGTCGAGAACACGTTCTACATCATCGGCACCGTGGCCGGGCCGCACCCGTACCCGGCGATGGTGCGCGACTTCCAGCGCGTGATCGGCGACGAATGCCTGCTGCAGATGCCCGAACTCGCGGGACGCCAGCCCGACGCGGTGATCGCCTGCGTGGGCGGCGGCAGCAACGCGATGGGGATCTTCTATCCGTACATCGAGCACGAGGCCACGCGGCTGATCGGCGTCGAGGCCGCAGGGCAGGGCCTGGACACCGGCAAGCATGCCGCGAGCCTGAGCGCCGGCTCGCCCGGCGTGCTGCACGGCAACCGCACCTACCTGCTGCAGGACGAGAACGGCCAGATCATCGAGACGCACTCGATCTCCGCCGGCCTCGACTACCCGGGCGTCGGTCCCGAGCATGCGTACCTGAAGGACACCGGCCGTGCCGAGTACGTCGGCATCACCGACGACGAGGCGCTGAAGGCCTTCCACCACCTGTGCCGCACCGAGGGCATCATCCCGGCGCTCGAGTCGTCGCACGCGGTCGCGCATGCGATGAAGCTGGCGCCGACGATGCGCCCCGACCAGATCCTGCTCGTCAACCTGTCGGGCCGCGGCGACAAGGACATCGGCACCGTGGCCGACCTGTCGGGCGAGAAGGTGTACGACCAGCCCTCGGCCGCCGGCCAGGCCGTGAAGGGGCTGAAATGAGCCGCATCGCCACCCGTTTCGCCGCGCTGAAGAAGGAAGGTCGCAAGGCGCTGATCCCGTACATCACCGCCGGCGACCCGTACCCGGACGCCACCGTCGAGCTGATGCTCGCGATGGCCGAGGCCGGTGCCGACGTGATCGAGCTCGGCGTGCCGTTCTCCGACCCGATGGCCGACGGCCCGGTGATCCAGAAGGCGGCCGAGCGTGCCCTCGCCAAGCAAATCGGCATGCTGCAGGTGCTCGACTACGTGCGCGGCTTCCGCCGGCGCGACACGACGACGCCGCTGGTGCTGATGGGGTATGCAAACCCGATCGAACGCTACGACCAGCGCCATGGTGCGGATGCCTTCGTGCGCGACGCCGCCGAGGCCGGCGTCGACGGCGTGCTGGTCGTCGACTACCCGCCGGAAGAGTGCGAGGCCTTCGCCGCGCGGCTGAAGGCCAGGCAGCTCGACCCGATCTTCCTGCTGGCACCCACGTCGACCGAGCAGCGCATGAAGGACGTCGGCCGCATCGCGACCGGTTACGTCTACTACGTCTCGCTGAAGGGCGTGACCGGCGCCGGCCACCTGGACACCGCGGCGGTGGCCGCGATGGTGCCCCGGATCAAGGCCCATGTCGGCGTGCCGGTCGGTGTAGGCTTCGGCATCCGCGATGCGCAGACGGCGATCGCGGTGGCCCGGGTATCCGACGCGGTCGTGATCGGATCCCGCATCGTGCAATTGCTTGAAACCCAGACGCGCGACAATGTCGTTCCCGCGGCCGCGGCGTTCATCGCCGAGATCCGGACCGCCCTCGATACCCTGAAAGGAGCTCCTGCATGAGTTGGCTTGAGAAACTGCTTCCGCCGAAGATGCAGCAGACCGACCCGAGCGAGCGCCGCACGGTGCCCGAAGGTCTGTGGATCAAGTGCCCGTCCTGCGACACCGTGCTCTACAAGAGCGACCTCGAGCAGAACATCAACGTCTGCCCGAAGTGCAGCCACCACCACCGCATCCGCGCGCGTGCGCGGCTCGATGCCTTCCTCGACGGCGAAGGCCGCTATGAGATCGGCCAGGAGGTGCTGCCGGTCGACGCGCTGAAGTTCAAGGACAGCAAGCGCTACCCCGAGCGGCTGAAGGAATCGCTGGAAAGCACCGGCGAGACCGATGCGCTGGTGGTGATGGGCGGCGCGGTGCACAGCATCCCGCTGGTGGCCGCCTGCTTCGAGTTCGACTTCATGGGCGGCTCGATGGGCTCGGTGGTCGGCGAGCGCTTCGTGCGCGGCGTCGAGACGGCCGTCGAGCAGAAGGTGCCCTTCGTCAGCTTCGCGGCGACCGGCGGGGCGCGCATGCAGGAAGGGCTGCTGAGCCTGATGCAGATGGCCAAGACCAACGCGGCGCTGACGCTGCTGGCGAAGGCGAAGCTGCCCTACGTCAGCGTGCTGACCGATCCGACGATGGGCGGCGTGTCCGCGAGCTTCGCCTTCGTCGGCGACATCGTGTTCGCCGAGCCGAAGGCGCTGATCGGCTTCGCCGGCCCGCGCGTGATCGAGAACACCGTGCGCGAGAAGCTGCCCGAGGGCTTCCAGCGCGCCGAGTTCCTGGTCAAGACCGGCGCGATCGACGGCATCGTCGACCGGCGCGAGCTGCGCGGCGCGATCGCCCGTTCGCTGGCGATGCTGCAGCGGCAGAGCGCCGACGCGGTGGCCTGAAACACGCCGCGCCCCCACGGAAGGCGGCCTCGGCCGCCTTTGTTTCTTTGCAGTCCGGATGCCCGTCCGGGGATCGTCCTCCACGAATCGACATGGCAACGCCCACCACCCTGGCCGATTGGCTCGCCCACTGCGAGCGCCTGCACCCCAAGGAGATCGACATGGGGCTGGAGCGCAGCCTCCTGCTGAAGCAGCGCCTGGACATCGCCTTCAAGGTGCCGGTGATCACCGTGGCCGGCACCAATGGCAAGGGGTCCACCTGCGCGATGCTCGAGGCCATCGGGTTGCAGGCAGGCTACCGCGTCGGGCTGTACATCAAGCCGCACTTCGTGCACTTCGAGGAGCGCTGCCGCGTCAACGGCCGCAGCGTCGAGGCCGCCGAGCTGATCCCGCACTTCGAGGCGGTCGAGGAGGCGCGCGCCGGCATGGCGCTGACCTACTTCGAGTTCACGACCATGGCGATCCTGCGGCTGCTGGCCAGCGCGCCGCTGGACATGGTGATCCTCGAGGTCGGCCTGGGCGGGCGGCTCGACACCGTCAACGCGATCGACACCGATTGCGCGGTGATCACCAGCATCGACATCGACCACACCGCCTACCTGGGTCCCGACCGCGAATCGATCGGCCGCGAGAAGGCCGGCATCATGCGCGCCGGCAGGCCGGTGGTGGTGGGCGACCCGGTGCCGCCGGCCAGCATCGTTGCGCGGGCCGCGGAGCTGGGCGCCGACCTGCGCCTGCTGGGCCGCGATTTCAATTACGCCGGCGACAAGCAGCAATGGGGCTGGGGTGGGCGCGACAAGCGCTTCAGCGGGCTGGCCTACCCGGCCCTGCGCGGCGCCAACCAGCTGCTGAATGCCTCGGCCGCGCTGGCGGCCTTCGAGGCGCTGCGCGACCGGCTGCCGATCACCGCGCAGTCGGTGCGCAACGGCTTCGCGACCGTCGAGCTGACCGGCCGCTTCCAGATCGTTCCCGGGCAGCCGACGCTGGTGCTGGACGTCGCGCACAACCCGCATGCGGTGGGCGCGCTGGCCGAGAACCTGGACCAGATGGGCTTCTTCCCGCGCACCCACGTCGTGTTCGGCGCGATGGCCGACAAGGACCTGGAGGCCATCCTGCGCCGCATGGCACCGCTGGTCGATGCGTGGCATTTCACCGACCTGCCGATCCCGCGCGCGGCCAGTGCCGAGCACCTGCAACAAATGCACGAGCGCCTGGCGCTGAAAGGCCCCGGCCCGGTCGCCACATTCCGTCACGACAGCCCCGAGGCCGCGCTGCGCGCCGCGCTGGAGGGCGCGGACCCCGCTGATAGAATCGTGGTCTTCGGCTCGTTCTTCACCGTGGGCGGCGTGCTGAAGGACGGCATCCCCCGTCTGTCCGCCAAGCACCTGGGCTGATCACCGCTCTGCTCACCTGGAATCAGCTCTTCATGGGTCTGCTGTCTTTCCTGAAGCGCACGCCGGGCAATGCGTCCAACGCGAAGGCGAAGGCGCCGCCGGCCGCAGAATCCCCCGACACCGTCGCGCAGGCCCGCACGCGCGCCCGCCAGCGGCTGATCGGCGCCGCGGTGCTGGTGATCGCCGGCGTCATCGGCTTCCCGCTGCTGTTCGAGACCCAGCCGCGGCCCTTGCCGGTCGACACGCCGGTCGAGCTGAAGCGCGATGGCACCGCCGCCCCCGTGCCGGCCGCCACGCCGAAGCCTGCTGCGGCCAAGCCGGCGCCGCTGCCGCCGAGCGTGATCACCGAGAGTCCGGCCGATGCCGGGCGCGAGCTGGCGGCGTCTGCGCCGGTGGCTGCACCGGCTCCGCCGGTGGTGGCCGCCGTCGCGCCGAAGCCGGCGCCGGTGGAGCGCAAGCCGGCCGAGAAGCCTGCTGACAAGCCGGCAGAAAAGCCCGCCGAGAAGCCCTCCGAGAAACCCGCCGCCAAGCCCGCTGCCGACAGCGCCCGCGCCCAGGCCTTGCTCGACGGCAAGCCCGCCGTTGCCGAGGCACCCGGTCGCTTCGTCGTGCAGGTCGGCGCCTTCGCCGAGGTCACCGCCGCGCGCGAGGCGCGCCACAAGGTCGAGAAGCTCGGCCTGAAGACCTACACGCAGGTCGTCGAGACCTCGGCCGGCAACCGCATCCGCGTGCGCGTCGGCCCGTTCGCGTCGCGCGACGAGGCCGACAGGGCGGCCGTGAAGATCAAGTCCGCCGGCCTGCCGTCGGCCATCCTGACGCTGTGACGGCGCACGATGGGCTGGGTCGATGGCATCCTCCTCGGCATCCTGGCGATCTCGGTCGTCGTCGGCATCGTGCGCGGCCTGGTGTTCGAGCTGCTGTCGCTGCTCGGCTGGTTTGCCGCCTGGTTCGCGGCCCAGTGGCTGACGCCGATGGTCGCGCCGCACATCCCGGTCGGCCGCATCGGCTCGGGCATCAACCAGGCCGCGGCCTTCGCGATCACCTTCGTCGCGGCGCTGATCGTCTGGGGCATCGTCGCGCGGCTGCTGCGATTCGTGATCCATGCCACGCCGCTGAGCTTGGTCGACCGCCTGCTGGGCGCGTTCTTCGGGCTGTTGCGTGGCGTGATCGTGCTGCTGGCCATCGGGCTGGTGGTGGGCATGACGCCGCTGGTGACATCGCCGGCCTGGCGCGCATCGATCGGCGCGCCGTGGCTCAATGGTGCGTTGGCGGGCTTGAAGCCGCTGCTTCCGCCTCAACTCTCTTCCCATCTGCCTGCCTGACCCGGGCGGGCTGACCCACCAAGGAAACCCTCCCATGTGCGGCATCGTTGGCGTGATATCCAGAACGCCGGTCAACCAGCTGATCTACGACGCGCTGCTGCTGCTGCAGCACCGCGGCCAGGATGCGGCCGGCATCGTCACCATGCAGGGCACCAAGTGCTTCATGCACAAGGCGCGCGGCATGGTGCGCGACGTCTTCCGCACCCGCAACATGCGCGGGCTGCCGGGCACGGTGGGCCTGGGCCAGACGCGCTACCCGACGGCCGGCAACGCCTACAACGAGGAAGAGGCGCAGCCGTTCTACGTCAACGCGCCGTTCGGCATCGTGCTGGTGCACAACGGCAACCTGACCAACGCGCACTCGCTGAAGCAGGAGCTGTTCGACATCGACCGCCGCCACATCAACACCGAGAGCGACACCGAGGTGCTGATCAACATCCTGGCGCACGAGCTCGAGATGGCCGCGCGCGACCTGCCGCTCACGACCGAGGAAATCTTCAAGGCCGTGAGCGCGGTGCACAAGCGCATCAAGGGCTCGTACGCGGTGGTCGCGCTGATCGCCGGCTACGGGCTGCTGGCCTTCCGCGACCCGTTCGGCATCCGCCCGCTGTGCTTCGGCGAGGCGATGACGCCGGACGGCCCCGAGGTGATGGTGGCCAGCGAATCGGTGGCGCTCGAAGGCACCGGGCACAAGCTGGTGCGCGACGTGGCGCCGGGCGAGGCGGTCTTCATCGACCTGGCCGGCAAGGTCCACACGCAGCAGTGCGCCGAGAACCCGACGCTGAACCCGTGCATGTTCGAGTTCGTCTACCTGGCACGCCCCGACTCGGTGATGGACGGCGTGTCGGTCTACCAGGCGCGGCTCAACATGGGCGAGACGCTGGCGCAGCGCCTGATCTCGACCATGCCGCCGAACGAGATCGACGTGGTGATCCCGATCCCCGAATCGAGCCGCCCGTCGGCGATGCAGCTGGCGCAGAAGATCGGCAAGCCGTACCGCGAAGGCTTCGTGAAGAACCGCTACGTCGGCCGCACCTTCATCATGCCGGGGCAGGGCGTGCGCAAGAAATCGGTGCGCCAGAAGCTGAACGCGATCGCGGTCGAGTTCAAGGGACGCAACGTGCTGCTGGTGGACGATTCCATCGTGCGCGGCACCACGTCGAAAGAGATCGTGCAGATGGCGCGCGAGGCCGGTGCGCGCAAGGTCTACATGGCCTCGGCCGCGCCGCCGGTGCGCTTTCCCAACGTCTACGGCATCGACATGCCGACCAGCGAAGAGCTGATCGCGCACAACCGCAGCATCGAGGAGATCCGGCAGTTCATCGGCGCCGATGCGCTGATCTACCAGGACGTCGCCGCGATGAAGAAGGTGGTGGGCGCGCTGAACCCGTCGCTGAACGGCTTCGAGGCCTCGTGCTTCGACGGCTATTACGTGACGGGCGACGTGTCGGCCGCCGACTTCGACGCCATTGCCACGCAGCGCAAGTCGCAGGGCGACGAGGAAGAGGGCGGCGACCGCTCGCGCCTCGCATTGCAGAGCGCGACGGAGCAGGGTTGATGGTGCAGGGGCGCATCCCTCGCGTGGCGCTGCCGGCCGACGCGCGGCGCGACACGCTGGCCGTGCGCGAAGGGCTGCCGCCGAGCGCCTGGGGCGAGAACTCGGAAGCGCTGTTCCTGACCAGCAGCTTCGTGCAGCCGGATGCGGCCAGCGCCGCGGCGCGCTTCGCGAACGAGGAAGAGGCGTTCATCTACTCGCGCTTCAGCAACCCGACGGTGACGATGTTCGAGCGGCGCCTGGCGGCGCTCGAAGGCGCGCAGGCCTGCATCGCCACCGCCAGCGGCATGAGCGCGATCCTGCTGCTGGGCATGGCGCTGCTGAAGGCGGGCGACCACGTGGTCTGCTCGCGCAGCGTGTTCGGCGCGACCATCATGCTGTTCGGCCGCGAGTTCGCGAAGTTCGGCGTCGAGACCAGCTTCGTGTCGCAGACCGATCCGGCACAGTGGCGTGCGGCAATCAAGCCGAACACGAAGCTGCTGTTCGCCGAATCGCCGACCAACCCGCTGACCGAGGTGTGCGACATCCGCGCGCTGGCCGCCATCGCGCACGAGGCCGGCGCCTTGCTGGCGGTCGACAACTGCTTCTGCTCGCCGGCGCTGCAGCGGCCGATCGAGTACGGCGCCGACCTGGTCGTGCACTCGGGCACCAAGTACCTGGACGGGCAGGGCCGCGTGATCGCGGGCGCCGTGTGCGGGCCCGAGTCACTGATCAACGACAGGTTCGTGCCGGTGATGCGCAGCGCCGGCATGTCGCTGTCGCCGTTCAACGCCTGGGTGGTGCTGAAGGGGCTGGAGACGCTGTCGATCCGCATGCAGGCGCAGGGTGCGCGCGCGCTGGAGCTGGCCGGCTGGCTGGAGCAGCAGCCGCAGGTCGAGCAGGTGTTCTACCCCGGCCTGCGCTCGCACCCGCAGCACGCGCTGGCGATGGCGCAGCAATCGGGCTCGGGCGGCGCGGTGCTGTCGTTCACCGTGAAGAGCGGCGACGCGGCGAGCGCCCGCAGGAATGCCTTCCACGTGATCGACCGGACGCAGGTCTGCTCGATCACCGCCAACCTGGGCGACACCAAGACGACCATCACGCACCCGGCCAGCACCTCGCACGGCCGGCTGACCGAAGAGCAGCGCCAGGCGGCCGGCATCACGCAAGGCCTGGTGCGCGTGGCCGTCGGCCTGGACGACGTGCAAGACCTGAAGGCCGACCTGCTGCGCGGCCTGGATACCCTTTGATTCCCTGACCCCATGACCCGACCGATCCGCACCCGCATCGCCCCGTCGCCCACCGGCTTCCTGCACCTGGGCACGGCCCGCACCGCGCTGTATTCGTGGGCCTTCGCGCGCCACCATGGCGGCGAGTTCGTGCTGCGCATCGAGGACACCGACGTCGCGCGTTCGACGCAGGATTCGGTGGACCAGATCCTCGCGTCGATGCGCTGGCTGGGGCTGGACTGCGACGAGGGGCCGATCTACCAGATGCAGCGGCTGGACCGCTACCGCGCGGTGGTCGACCAGATGCTGGCCGAGGGCAGCGCGTACCGCTGCTACACGACGCCGGCCGAACTGGACGCGATGCGCGAGGAACAGCGTGCGCGCGGCGAGAAGACGCACTACGACGGGCGTTGGCGCCCCGCGCCGGGCAAGACCTTGCCGGCACCGCCGGCGGGTGTCGAGCCGGTGATCCGCTTCGCCAATCCGCAGGACGGCATCGTCAGCTGGGACGACCTGGTGAAGGGCCCGATCAGCATCGCCAACAAGGAGATCGACGACCTGATCATCATGCGTGCCGACGGCGTGCCGACCTACAACTTCGCGGTGGTGGTCGACGACTGGGACATGGCGATCAGCCACGTGTTCCGCGGCGACGAGCACGTCAACAACACGCCGTGGCAGATCAACATCTTCCACGCGCTGAAGGCGCCGCTGCCGCTGTTCGGCCACGTGCCGGTGATCCTGGGGGACGACGGGCAGAAGCTGTCGAAGCGGCGCGGCGCGGTCAGCGTGACGGCGTACGAAGAGAACGGCTTCCTGCCCGARGCGATGCTSAAYTACCTGGCGCGCCTGGGCTGGAGCCACGGCGACGAGGAGCTGTTCTCGCGCGAGCAGCTGGTGTCGTGGTTCGACGGCAGCCACCTGTCGAAGAGCCCGGCGCAGTGGGACGCGGCCAAGCTGGCGTGGGTCAATGCGCACTACCTGAAGACCATCGACGAGCGGCGCCTGGCGGCCCTGGTGGTGCAGCAGTTCGCGCGCCGCGGCGTCGTGGTGGCGCAGGCCGACGTGGCGCCGCGCTGCACGCTGTTCAAGGACCGCTGCTCGACGACGGTGGAACTGGCCGACTGGCTGCAGATGTTCTTTGCCGACGTGTCACCGAGCGCGGAAGACCTGGCGGCGCACGTGACCGATGCGGTGAAGCCCGCGCTCGCGACGCTGCGCGAGAAGCTCGCCACGGCGGAGTGGAGCAAGGCCGCGATCGCGGCCGCGATCAAGGAAACGCTGGCGGCGCACGGGCTCAAGATGCCGCAGCTCGCGCATGCCGTTCGCGTGCTGGTGTGCGGGCGTGCGCAGACGCCTTCGGTCGATGCGGTGCTCGAGCTCTTCGCAAGAGAAAAAGTTTTGAGCCGTTTGCAGACCGCCTGAAAAGCTGCCTATAATCGTGGTCTTCGCTAGTGAGAACAGCGCAGCGTTCTGAAAGAGGTTTGAAAGAGCTTCCGACAGAACCACCCAAGAGGATTCATTGGGGGTATAGCTCAGCTGGGAGAGCGCTTGCATGGCATGCAAGAGGTCAGCGGTTCGATCCCGCTTACCTCCACCAAGACTCTAAAGTTTTGGGGCGCGCTGTTCGAAACGGTGAAGGCGGTTGGCAACAACAGATAGCAAAATCGAAGGTTTCAGTCCCCTTCGTCTAGAGGCCTAGGACACCACCCTTTCACGGTGATTACAGGGGTTCGAATCCCCTAGGGGACGCCAAGTTTGGCAGGGCTTGCGCGAAGAACTAAAGTCGAAAGACGGTAGTTCGATGCGGAACCTGCTGCGGTAAGAAGAAACTGGAGTGGTAGTTCAGTTGGTTAGAATACCGGCCTGTCACGCCGGGGGTCGCGGGTTCGAGCCCCGTCCACTCCGCCAACAAAAAGCCCTTGTGAGTCAATGACTTGCAAGGGCTTTTCCGCTTTCGAAGGGGCCATCTTTTTTGCTGCCGCTCGCGAACGTCAGCTTCTATGAGGCCTCGTTCGTCAGTCCGCCTTTTGATCTGAGCCTCGACGGGTGGGTGCACCACATGCTCAATGCTTGCCGTGCTGGAGGTAACGCCACAGTGCGATGGCCAGGCGGCGCGCGAGTGCGACGATGCCCACGCGGCGCATGCACTGGTCCCCTGCCGCGAAGCGCCGGTGGATTCACTGGGTCAGCCAGCTGGCGGGCTGCAAACGCAGCCATCCCCACGGCAGCCAACGCCGAGTGAGCTTCTTGGTCGCGGCTGGAGGTGCTTCGCCCACCGGTGCGAGCTCCCCGGCTGCCTGGGGCTGACGCCCATGCCTTTCGACAGTGGTGGCAGCCAGTGGTGGCAGCCAGGTCGAGCAAGGCATCAGCAAGGCGGGCAACAAGCGAGCGCGGAGGTTGCTGGTGGGGGTCCGACTGGAGCCGCGCAGCAAGGCGCCGGTGCTGCTCGCCTTGCGGCGCGCAGCGGCACGTCACGCCGCTGCACGGCAGGCGCATGCGAGAGGAAACACGCGCACGTCCGCGCCGACAAACGCGGGAGAATGAGTGCCTCAACGACGCCCGGGCCCCGCCTGGCGAAAAGGCCATGCAAGTCAGTCTTCGCGCAGCCAGCTTGCACACGAAGCTGATGCTCGCGCTTGCGGTGGTCGTCTGCGCGATGGCCATCGTCTCGGTCGCGCTGCTGACCGAGCGGGAGCGCGGGCGCCGCATGCAGGAGCTCGATGCGCGCGCCGAGCGGATCGCGGACCTCTTCAGCCGCTCGCTCGCCCCGACGCTCTGGACGGTCGACTGGGGCGAGATCAAGGGCCAGCTCGAGGCGCTCGCGCCCAACCCGGAGGTCGTGTACTTCCGCGTCACGGCGGTGAATCACGGCACTGTCGCCGAGGTCGTGCGCCAACCCGACGCCGATCTGTCGCGCGCGGTGATCCGCCGCCGTCCGATCGTCTACACGCCGCCGGGCGGAAAGCCGCGGGTGCTTGGCGAAGTGGAGACCGCGTTCACGCGCGACGTCGCCGAGCGTGCGATCGAGCAGGCGCGCAACACGATCGCAGCGCTGATCGTCACGGTGATGCTCGTGGTCTACGCCGTCACCTTCTGGCTGCTGCGCCGCCTGGTGACCCGGCCGATCATGCAGATGCAGGCCACGATCGACCGCATCTCGTCGGGCGACCTGACCGCCCGCTGCAGCGTGCACAGCCAGGACGAGTTCGGTCAGCTCGCCGGGCGGGTCAACACGATGGCCGATGCGCTGGACCGTTCGAACCAGCGGCTGCGCGAGCACCTGGACACGCTGGAGCACACGGTCAAGGACCGCACCGCGCAGCTCGAAGACGCCAAGGAGCGCGCCGAGATCGCCAACCGCGCGAAAAGCGACTTCCTCGCGAACATGAGCCACGAGGTCCGCACGCCGATGAACGCGATCCTCGGCATGTCGCACCTGGCGCTGCAGACCGGGCTCAGCGCGCGCCAGGGGAACTACGTTCGCAAGATCAACGCCTCGGCCAAGGCGCTGCTCGGCATCATCAACGACATCCTCGACTTCTCGAAGATCGAGGCCGGCAAGCTGGACATCGAACGTGCCGACTTCGACCTCGGCGCCGTGCTCGACAACTTCGCCCATGTCGTCGGACTGAAGGCCGAGGAGAAGGGGCTGGAGCTGCTGTTCGTCCAGCCGCCGGACCTGCCGACCGCGCTGGTGGGCGATTCGCTCCGCCTCGGCCAGGTGCTCCTGAACCTGGGAAACAACGCGGTCAAGTTCACCGAGCGGGGCGAGTTGATCCTGGCGCTATCCGTGGATGAGCGCGGCGACGGCTGGGTCTCGCTGCGCTTCGAGGTGCGCGACACAGGCGCGGGCATCGACGCGGACCTGCAGCAGCGGCTGTTCCGGCCGTTCGAGCAGGCCGACGCATCGACCAGCCGGCGCTACGGCGGCACCGGCCTTGGCCTGGCGATCTGCCGCCAGCTCGTGCGCCTGCTGGGCGGCGAACTCGAGGTGGCGAGCGAGCCGGGCCGGGGCAGCCGCTTCTTCTTCACGCTGCGCCTGGAGCTGCAGCCCGCAAGCGCGGCCGCGGCATCGCTGAGCGCGGACGGCCTGCGCGGCAGGCTCGCGCTCGTCGTCGACGACAACGCGGCGGCGCGCGAAGTGCTCGCCGAAATGCTCGCCTCGCTGGGCTTGCGGCCCGAAGTCGCCGCGGACGGTGGCGAGGCGCTCACGAAGGTGGCCCGAGCGCAGACCCGCGGCCGGCCTTACGACTTCCTCCTGCTCGACTGGAAGATGCCGGGCATGGACGGTGTCGAATGCGCCCGCCGCATCGCCGGGACCACGGCGCCCGGCGCGTGTCCGCCGACCGTGCTGATGCTCACCGCCTTCTCGCGCGAGGACGTGGTGCGGCGCATCGACGAGTCCGGCGTCAGGGTGGCTGGCCTGCTGAACAAGCCGGTGACGCCATCGACGCTGCTCGACGCGTGCTGCCGGGCGCTGGGCTTCGCGTCGCCGGCCGCGTCGAGTTCCGTGCGGCGCAAGGGCGTGCAGCGGGCGAACCGGGCCCAGCTGAAGGGGGCGCACCTGCTGCTCGTCGAGGACAACGACATCAACCGCGAACTCGCGCTCGACCTGCTGCATCGCGAAGGCATCACCGTGGAGGTCGCCCGCGACGGGCGCGAGGCGCTCGATGCCTTGCGCTCGAGCAGCTTCGACGCCGTCCTGATGGACTGCCAGATGCCGGTGATGGACGGCTACGCCGCGACCCGGGCGTTGCGCGAGCGCGCCGAGTTGCGTGACCTGCCGGTGATCGCGATGACGGCCAACGCGATGGTCGGCGACAAGGAGAAGGTGCTCGCGTGCGGGATGAACGACCACATCGCCAAGCCGATCGACGTCGAGCAGCTGTTGGCGACGCTGGTCCGATGGATCGCACCGCTGCGCGCCGCCGCTTCGCCGCCGCCATCGCAGGCGTCGGCCGCCTCGGCCGCCGACCTCCACGCGTTGCCGGGCGTCGATGCGGACGAAGCACTCGACCGGCTCGGCGGCGACGAGCCGGTGCTCAGGCGTACGCTGCTGCGCTTCCTTGCCACCTATCGCGACTTCCCCGCGCAGTTCGCCGACGCCTGTGCCGCCGGCGACCCGGCCCGGGCACAGCGCATGGCGCACGACCTCAAGTCCGTGGCTGGCACGCTGGGCATGCATGAATTGCAGGAGCGCGCTCGCGCACTGGAGGAGGCCTGCATGGCCGGCGGCGAGGCCCGGGTGCTCACCCGGCTCGATGACCTTTCCGGCACGATCCGGCCGATCCTGGACGGCCTCGAAGCGTGGTGCGGCCAGCAGGCGGCCTCGCCCGCAGGAATGACTTGAAGGAGTTCGCATGCGTCACCCATCCTCTCCCGTGCCCTCGCGATCCGGCGTGACGAGACGGCGCTTCGCGGCCTTCGGCGGCGCGTGCCTGCTGGCGCGGTTCGGCATCGCGCGTGCCGAGCCGGCGCTGCAGCTCGCGCGCCTGGAGAACGTGCCGGACCAGGCGCTCGGCGCCGAGATCCTGAAGGCGGTCTACCGTCGGCTCGCGATCCAGGTCGAGTTCGTCGACCTGCCGGCCAAGCGCTCGCTGCTCGAGTCGAGCGAGGGCCGCGTCGACGGCGAAGTGCAGCGGATCCTCGCGGTGCAGACGCAGTACCCGACGCTGGTCGCGCTGCATCCTTCGTTCAATTACATCGAGCCGTCGGCCTTCGTCAAGGACGTGGAGCTGCGCGTCGAGGGCTGGCCCTCGCTCGCGCCGCACTCGGTGGGCATCGTCCGCGGCGTCGGCTCGTCGGAGGCCGGCACCCGGGGGATGCCGCGTGTCGAGGCGGTCAGCACGATGGACCAGCTGATGCAGGCGCTCGCCGCGGGCCGCTACGAGGTGGCGGTCAACGACCGCTTCAGCGGCCTGCTGATCATCGAGCGCCTGGGCCTCGGTGGGGTCGTGCGGGTGGTCGAGCCGCCGCTCCAGCACATCCCGCTGCATCACTTCCTGCACGAGCGACACCGCGCGCTGGTGCCGCGCGTCGAGCAGGTCCTTCGCAGCATGCAGGCCAGCGGCGAGCTGCAGCGGGTGCGGCAGGACGCCGTCGCGGCGATGTTGAGCAGCGCCCGGCGCTGAGGCGCTTGTGGACGTGAAAAAGCCGCTGGGGCTTGCGCCCGCAGCCAAACACCCGCCCGCATCAATGCGCAAGTGTTGGCGACGCATGGCGCCCATCGTCGCCAAGTTCGAGCCCGGAATCCGCATCTCCTTGTCTTATTCCTTGTCGGCCCGCTGTGAGGCGGACGCCTTTCGGGGAAGCAGGCCGAGGGCGCCTGCAGCCATCAGAACTGCTGCGACCCAAAAGGTGAACATCGCCGGCAGGAGGAAGAAGACCACGAGGTAGGTCTCGTGCGTCACGAACGTGCCCGCGAAGGCGACGATGGTGAAGGCGACCCAGCCAAGCAGGGACTTGACGGCAAACATCCTCTTGGCTGGCTGCGCCAACATCACCAGGAACATCAAGACAGCCACTGTCGCAGGAAAGTAGAAGAACCCGATCAGGAAGTCCGGGCCCTTCTCAAGGTTGAGCTTCTGGCAGTTCGCATCGGTGCACGCCAGCAGCAGCGGCAGATGGATGAAGTACTTCGTGGTCGAGGCGGTCGCATGCATGCGGGCGACTCTACGACACTGCAGATCAACGCCCTGTGATCGTCGCCCGCGTGGCCGCAAGGCCCGCAGCGCCCGCCTGCCAAGCGTCCGGCCTCAGTCCTTCACCCAGCTCATCGCCCCCGCCCCACGCGGCACCCCGCGCCGCGTGCGCAGCACCGCATCGAAGCCCTGCCGCCCGCCATTGCGCGTCGCAACCATCAGGCTGACGACGTCGTCGCGCGTCAAGGCCTCGGTGTCGGCCCGGTACTGCTTCACGGCGACGGCCAGGATCTCGAGCGGCAGCCCATGGTGCGTGGCCAGCACGACGAACACCGCACCGAACAGTTCCGTGTGCATCGCGCAGATCTGCCGGATGCGGTCCAGCGCCTCGGCCGGTGCGGCCCGGTAGGCGGGTCCCAGCCATTCCAGGTTGGATGGCGGATCGGATGAGGATGACGTTGACTGCATGTCACACCTGTGAAGCCTGAAGGACGGGTCGGCGCGGGGCAAGCGCCGACCGCATTCGATCGCTATCGGCTCCGCGGGCGGAAGCTTGAGTTCAGGCGTTCGCCGTGCGCGGCCGCAGCGCCAGCGACAACAGCTCGTCGAAGCGGTGGTACGCCAGGCTCGCCCCGGCGACGAACTCCGTCCCCTGTTCCTGCGAGAAACGCGACGAATCCAGCGCCTTGGCCAGACTGCGCCACGCGCGCGTGCGGCCGTCCACCGGCGACAGCAGGTGCCGCCCCCCATGCGCCTCGCTCAGCCCCAGCTGCACGCCCAGGTCCTGGGCCTGCGCCACCATGTGCAGGCTCAGCATCAGGCCCTCGGCCGTGTGCAGCCAGCCCAGCGCCTCCATCAGCCCGAGGCCGCTGCTCGCCGGCGCCGGTGTCACTTTCAGCGGCCAGGCGCCCAGGTCGCGCAGGTCGGCCTCGATGCGGCTGGCGCGCGGCGGGTCGGCCAGGCCGGGGTCCGGGATCACGCGCCAGATGTCCTCGTCGGCATACAGCCGCCGCACGTCGCACAGCATGTGGTACTGCACCGTCAGGAAGCCGGCATAGTGCGCGCGCGTGCGGAACGGCTCGATCAGGTTCAGGCCGTCGCGCAGGTAGGCGTGCAGGAAGCCGGCGTCCTCGTTGAGACGCTGCGTCAGCGTCCGGCTCGACGGCGGCGGCGCGAACGGCGCCGGCACGGTCGGGAACTGCAGGACGATGGGGCTGTGTTGCATGGCGTGCGTCCGTCGGGGCCTCGTTGGCGGGTCGTCAGTTGCTGGTGTAGCGCATCGGCCGCGTGGTCGCGAAGGCACGCTCGGCGGCCTTGCGCGACAGCGGCGCCGATCGCCCCGTCGAACGGGCATGGGCCTGGGCCTGCGCCAGCTTGTCGGCCGCCTCGCGCAGCCCCTGCTTCACGCGCGCTTCCTTCAGCTCGCGGGCCTGCTTCGCGAACGTGGTGTGAAAGCGGTCCAGCTCCTTCCTGTGCCGGCGTTCCACCTGCCCCAGCACGATGGCCACGCGCTGCGACACGCGCTTCATCTCGCGCGAGCGTCCCAGGTGCCAGCCGGTGGCCACGCCGGCCGCCGTGAACACCACCGAACTGCCCAACCAGATCAGCCACTCGATCATGCGGGTTCTCCTTGCGCCTGGGTTTCATGCCGAAGGTCCGCGGCCCGTCGCACCTGGCGCAGGCGCGCGCGGTAGTCGGCCGGCGTGCAGCCGAGCTGGCGGACGAAGGCGCGGCGCATGCGCTCGTCGTCGACGAAACCGGTCTGCGCCGCGATCGCCTTGATCGACACCGCCGACGACTCCAGCAGGTGACAGGCGCGCTCGACGCGCAGCTGCTCCACCACCTTGGCCGGCGTCTGCCCGGTGCTGCGCACGAAGAAGCGGGCGAAGTTGCGCGGGCTCATGCCGGCGCGCCCGGCCATGTCGCCCACCGTGATGGGCTGGCTCAGCCGCGCCGCCACCCAGCCCAGCAGGTCGGTCAGCAGGCTGTCGGCACCGCGCTGCGCCACCCGCTCCTGCAGCGTCAGCAGGCTGCTGCGCTGCGCCTGGCTGCCCGAACGCGCCATGAACACGACCAGCGTGCGTGCCACGTCCAGCCCGAGCTGCGACCCCAGGTCGGCGCGCACCAGCGCCAGCGCCATGTCGATGCCGGCCGTCATGCCGGCCGCCATCCAGTACTTGCCCGACTGCACGTAGATCGGCTCGTCGTCCACCTGCACGCGCGGAAAGCGTGCCCTGAAATCGTCGCCATAGCCGGCCTGCGTGACGCTGCGCCTGCCGTCCAGCAGGCCCGTCGCGGCCAGCAGGAACGAGCCGGTGCCGATCGAGCCGGCGCGCCTGGCCCTCGGCGCGACATGGGTGATCCAGCCGGTCAGCGCCGCATCGCGCAGCGCCGTGCCGATCTCCGGGCCGCCGCACACCAGCAGCGTGTCGATGGCCGCGGGCGCGATGGAGTCCAGCGGCTGGGTCTGCAGCGCCAGCCCCGACGAGGTGCCGACCCAGCCCCCTGCGCGCGAGAGGCAGGCGACGCGGTAGGCCGGTGGGCGGCCCGCGCGCGCCAGCAGCGCATTGGCGACGGTGAACACTTCGGCCGGTCCGGCCACGCCCACGATGCTCGATCCGTCCGGCACGAGCATGGCGATGCATCGCACATCAGAGATGGCTTCCATTCTTTTTTTGCTCCCTGTCCCAACATTGTTGCTGTTCGTAACGAACCTATCTTCACCGCCCAGTGTGGAATGCGACTGTGCAATTTCTCGCATCTTTGCTTTCCTTGGCGGGAATGGAGGCCGCATTGGCCTTAACCGATGCCTGCAGTCGGCCTCGGCGGCCAGCGATCCCGTGTCGGGCCACGCGCACTCAGGAGAACGATATTGGAAGCGCGCGCGAGGCGCTCCAGGAAGACGGCCTCGTCGTCCGGCTGACGTTTTACGCCGACCGCACGCAGAAGCGCGGCAGCCGAAGCTCGAAGCGCGTGGCCGACGCGTCGGAGGTGACCTCGACCGTTCCGCCGTGCGCACCGGCAATCTCGCGCACCACGTACAAGCCCAGGCCCAGGCTGGCACCGGCCACCTGCGAATCCGCGTGGCCGTCGTCGCCCCCGGCGCGCACGAGCGGGTCGAAGAGCGAGGGCAGCAGTTCGGGCGGGATCGGCTTGCCGCTGTTCTGCACCGCCAGCACCACCTCCTGCGTGTCGTCGCCATCGAGCGTGATGCGGATCGCGGAACTCGGATGGCCGTACTTCAACGCGTTGAAGACCAGGTTGGACAAGGCCTGGTGCAGGCGCCTTGCATCCCATTCACCCTGCATGTCGCCACGCACCTCGAGTTGCAGGATGCGCCCGGAGCTGATGGCATCGATCTCGTCCAGCGTGTTGCGTGCAAAGTGGTCCAGTGCCAGTGGTGCCGGGTCGATCGTGAGGCCGGATCCGAGCCGGTGCCGGGTGTACTCGACCATGTCGTTCAGCAGGGCCTTCATCTGCCCGGCGCTGCGCAGGATCATCGCGGCCTGCCGCGGGTCGTCCGGCCAACGCCGCAACTCCAGGCTCGCGCAGCTGACGATGGTGCTGAGCGGCCCGCGCAGGTCGTGCCCCAGCATGCCCAGGAACAGGTCGCGGGTCTTGTCGACCTCGGCCGCGAAGATGGTCACCGATTCGGCCACCGCCTGGTCGATGGCCTCGTTGAAGCGGGTCATGTCCTCCAGGTCCTGGACCCGGTCCCCGCCGGAGGACGGGTGCCACTGGCGCAACACGGTGGCACGCAGCGCACGGTACTCCGCGATCATCTGCTCGAGCGCGAATCCCTGGCGTTCCCGCTGGCGGGCATGGCTGCCGGAAGGCAGGTTGGGGGCGGTCGAAGGCTGCGCGGCCTGGCCTTCCGACTTGGCCTGGCGTTCTTCGTCGTTCTCGGGCCGCTCCATGTCGGCCGCGATCTCGGCCAGGATCAGCTTGCCGTGGTCGAGCAGCGCTGCTTCGTCCATGCCCGTTGCGGCCGGCAGCTGCCTGCGAGCGAAGGCGACCCAGTCGACGAGGATGGCATCGGCGTTCGCGGTGATGAAGCTGGACAGGCGCACACCCCATTTTGCGCCCGAGCCCTTGATCTTTGTCTGGAAAGGACGATAACGCTGGCGTCATGTTCTCGACAGCCCCAGCCCGTCCCGACGCCTTCCAGCTGCGCAGGCTGGCGTTCGCCCTGGTGGCCGGCAACGTGGCGATCCTGCTCGTGCTCGTGCTGGCCGCCGTGCTGGCGCTGCGCGCCGGGCGGGCCTCCGAAGAGGCGCGCGCCAAGGAATCGGTCGAGAACCTGGCCAACGGCCTGGCGATGGAGATCGGCGCCGAGCTGAAGCAGCTGGACAACGCGCTGTCGACGGTGGCGTTGCGCTTCCGGTCCGTCGATGCGTCCACGCCGGCGGGGCGCGCCGAGATCGAGACCAGCCTCAGCGAGCAGCGTTCGCTGCTGCCGCAGGTCGACGTGATCGGCATCGCGGACGCGAGCGGCGCCGTCCGCTTCGGGCCGGGGCAGGGCGGCGCCATCGACCTCTCCGACCGCGACTACTTCCGCCAGGCGAAGGACAGCGACGGCATGGTGGTCTCCGAACCCATCCAGGGCCGCATCGTCCCCAAATGGGGCATCGCGGTGGCGCGCCGGCTGCAACGGGTCGATGGCTCGTTCGCCGGTGTCGTCTTCACCAACCTGTCCAGCGAGCACTACGCCGAGCGCTTCAACCGCATCGCGCTGGGCAGTGCGGGCGCGATCTCGCTGCGCTCGCCGGGCCTGCGGCTGGTCACGCGCTACTCCGTCATCGACGGCGCGCAGGAGAAGAACCTCGGCTCGACCACCGTGTCCGACGAGATGATCCGCCGCATCGCGGCCAATCCGGAGAAGGGCGCCTACCTCACGCCCACCGCGCTCGACGGCATCGAGCGCTACACCGCCTACCAGCGCGTGCCCGGCCACGCGCTGCGGGTGTTCGCCGGCCTCAGCGCGCGCGATTTCCTCGCCAGCTGGTACCGCGAGGTCTGGCAGATGGTCCTGCTGCTGTCGCTGGCGGTGCTGACCATCGCCGGCTTCTCGGCCCAGCTGTTCCAGCAGCAGCGCCGGCAGATCCGCGCGCGCCGCGAGATCGCCCGCCTGGCGCAGGAGCAGAGCGTGATGCTCGACAACGAAGTCGTCGGCATGGCCAAGCTGAAGAACCGCCGGATGCTGTGGAAGAACCGGGCACTCGACCGCATCTTCGGCTACGAGCCGGATGAACTGGTCGGCGAATCGGCGCGCATCCTCTACCTGGACGACGCGTCGTTCGACGACATCGGGCAGCGCGCCTACCCGCTGCTGCAGTCGGGGGGCCGCTTCCGCGAGCAGCTGCGCATGCGCCACAAGGACGGCCACGCGATCTGGATCGACCTCGGCGGCGCCGCGGTGTCGGGCGACGAATCGCTGTGGTCGATGACCGACATCACCGCCATCAAGGACAGCGAGGCGCACGCGCGCCACCTGGCCTTGCACGATGCGATGACCGGTCTGCCGAACCGCGTGTCGTTCTCGGAGCGGCTGGTCTACATCCTGGCCGATGCCGACCGGCGCCGCCAGATGACCGCCGTGTGCTACCTCGACCTGGACGGTTTCAAGGCCGTCAACGACGCGCATGGGCACGACGCCGGCGATGCGGTGCTGCGCGAGGTCGCGAAGCGGCTGCAGGGCTGCATCCGGGCCAACGACGTCGTCGCGCGCTTCGGCGGCGACGAGTTCGCGCTGGCCCTGGGCGGCATCCAGGACGTGCGCGAGGTCGACCTGGTGCTGCGCCGCGTGCTGCAGGCCATCGAGCAGCCGATCCACCTGCCGCAGGGCGGCAGCGCGAGGGTCGGCGCCAGCATCGGGGTGGCCATCGGCCCGGAACACGGCAGCGACCCCGACACGCTGATGGGCCGCGCCGACCATGCGATGTATGTGTCCAAGCGGGCCGGCAAGCACCGGGTGTCGGTACATCGCGAGGAGCCGGCTGCCGAGCTGACCTGAGCGCGTTTGCGTCGCTGTCCCGGATGCCCATCCGGGGCCCGGTCACGCCAAGCGCTACCTGATCGTCGCCGCCACGCGCGCCGGCGCGTCCGCCAGCAGCGCCGGCCACAACTCTCGCGCCCGTTCGCGCGTCTCGCGCACGACGCGCCGGAACCGGTTGAACGCCAGCAGCCCCGCCGCCTTGGCCAGCGCCTCGGCGGCGTCCTCGTTCCAGGCCTTCAGCGATTCGTCCATGTGCCGGTTCTGCGCCAGCGCGCGCGGGTCGGCCGGATCGAAGTACGCCGCCACGCACACCATGTCGTAGGCCGGCGCGAGCCGCGGGTGCACGCCGTCCTCGTACAGCAACGCCCAGTTCTTCGTGTGCGCATCGGTGTTGCCCATCAGCGCATAGGCGGTCCAGCGCCGGAACACCTCGTCGAGCTCGCGCACGTCGCCCGCCGGCGACTGCTTCAGCAGCACCAGCAGGGCCCGCATCGCGGCCGGCAGGTCGCGGACCTTGCGGCGGCTGTCGATGCCCAGGGCCTGCGCCAGCTCCTCGAAGTGGATGCGCTGCGTGCGCCCGTCCAGCAGGCGCCGCCGGTCGAAGCGCGGCACGTGCAGGTAGTGCGTGAACGGCAGCGCGACGCCCGGCAGGTCCAGTTCGGCGATCGGCCGGGCCGTCGCGCCCGCGGTGCGCACGCCGGCGGCCTCGTTGTGCACCAGGTCGGGGTACTGTGTGGACGGCAGCTTGGCCAGCAGTTCGCCGGCCTCGGTGCCGCTGCGCACCACGTAGCGCCGGCCGCGGTTCACCATCGAGAACTTGGTGACGAAGCCACCGAGTGAGAAGCCGTCGTCGATCGGCGCTGCCACGGCCGACGGTTCCAGCGGCTCGAGCCGCTTCGTCGCATGCAACTCGACGACGGCCGAGGGCACGTCGTGCGCCGGCAGCACCTCCAGCGCGCCGGGCAGGTCATGGCCGGCGGCGGCCAGCAGTTCGAACTCGTCCTCGCGGGCGACGCCGCGCCGCTCGGCCAGCCGGTCGCGGTTGTGGCCCTCGGGCAGCAGGTTCTCGAAGAACACCGGCAGCCGGCCGATGCGCACCARCCGCTCGTCGTTCACCGCGGCGAGGATCGCGCGCGTCTGCGCCTCGTCCGCCCCGGTACAGCTGCGACAGCGTCGGCCGTGCGGTGTCGCCCGCGTAGCCGTCCTCGAACGACACGCGGATGTTGTCGCCGACCTGGGACAGCCAGCCGACCCGGCGCGGATGCGCGGCATCCGGCACGTGCAGCCGCAGCTCGGCCATCGTGATGGGGCCGGCGATCCTGCTCATGACAGCTCGTCGCCATCCCCCGACGCCGCAGCCTCCAGGAAGGCCTGCTGCCCGACGCCCAGCGGCGCGCTGACGCCGGCCGGCAGCGACACCGACTGCCCCTGGTTGTTGATGAAGGCTGCCGTCTTGGCCAGCAGCGGCTTGGGCACCGGCAGCAGCACGTAGCCCAGCTCGTCGAACAGCGCGACCATCGACGACAGCCGCGTGTCGGACTTGCCCTCGGCCGCCGCCACCGTCAACCGGCTCAAGCGGAATGTCTGGAAAAGTAGGCGGGCAGCTTCAGGATGCCGGTCGTCAGGCTGGTGCCCAGCAGGATCACCGCGCAGCCCACCAGCATCTGCGCCGTGAGGCCTTCGTGCAGGAACATCCAGCCCCACAGCACCGCGAACACCGGGATCAGGAAGGTCACCGACAGCGCATTGGCCGGGCCGATGTGCGCGATCAACCGGAAGAACAGGATGTAGGCGACGCCGGTGCAGCCGACCGCGAGCAGGGCCGCCGCCGACCAGGCGGTGACCGACGGCATCCCCGACGGCCACCACAGCACCGCCGGCACGGCCAGCAGCAGCGCCGACGACAGCTGGCTGCCGGTGGCCACCGCGAGCGGTGGCACGCCGGTCAGGAAGCGCTTCGTGAAGCTGCCCGAGAAGCCATACAACAGCGTGGCCGCCAGGCACGCGAGCACCGCCCAGCCGCTGCTCGCGCCGGGCTTGAAGCTCGCCTTGTCCCAGGCCAGCCACAGCACGCCGAGGAAGCCGATCGCTAGCCCGAGCGTGCGCGACGGCGTGAGCCTGTCCTTCAGCCACAGCCATGCGATCAGCGCGCCGAACAAGGGTGTCGACGCGTTGAAGATCGACGACAGCCCGGCCGTGATCGACAGTGCCGCATAGCTGAAGCACAGGAAGGGCAGGGCCGAGTTGGTGATGCCGACGATGAAGATCGGCCGCCAGTGCGTGCGCAGCGCACCGGTCTGGCCGCGCAGCGCGAGCAGCGGCAGCAGGAACAGCGTGGCGCCCCACACCCGCACGGCGGCCAGCGCGACCGGGCCGAACTCGGCCGCGCCCATGCGCATGAAGAGGAATGAGGCGCCCCAGATGGCGGCCAGCCCGGTCAGCTCGATCGTGTCGGCGCGCTTCAAGAGGTGGCCTCCAGCACGCCTTCCATCTCCAGCAGCGCCTGCTTGCGGTGCAGGCCGCCGGCATAGCCCGTCAGGCTGCCGTCGTGCCCCAGCACGCGGTGGCACGGCACGATCACCGACACCGGGTTGCGTCCGACCGCCGCGCCGACCGCGCGCACCGCCAGCGGCGCGCCGACCTCGCGCGCGATCGCCGCATAGGTGCGCGTGCCGCCCGGCGGGATGCGCAGCAGCGCCTGCCAGACGATCTGCTGGAACGGCGTGCCCTGCAGGTCCAGCGGCAGGTCGAACTGCTCGCGCCGGCCGGCGAAGTAATCCTGCAGCTGCTGCGCGGCCTCTTTCAGCAGCGGGTCGTGCGGGTCGTGCGGCACCGCAGGCAGCTCGCCCGGGTGCGCCTTCTGGCCTTCGAACCACATGCCGGCCACGCCGGTGGCGGTGCGCGCGAGCAGCATCGGGCCGAGCGGCGAATCGAAGCCGGCCTGGGCGGTGCAGACGGCCTGCAGGCGGCGCGACAGGGTGGAGGAGGTCGTGTTCATGTCGGTTCTCCGGTCGGGGACGAGGAAGGTGCGAGGCTGTTCCACAGCCTGAGCACCGCATAGGAGCGCCAGGGCCGCCAGGCCTCGGCACGGGCGTCGGCTTCGCGCTGGTTCTGCGTGCCGAACAAGGCCTTCATCGCGTTCAGCACCGCAATGTCCTTCGGCGGGAAGGCATCGGGCCAGCCGAGCGCGCGCATCGCGAGGTAGTGCGCCGTCCACGGGCCGATGCCGGGCAGGTCGTTCAGCGCCGTCATCAGCGCCTCGGGCCGGTGCGGCAGCGCCAGCAGGCGCGACAGCTCGGGCCAGGCATTCGCCAGCGCCTGGATCGCGCCGGTGCGGCTGCGGATGATGCCGAGCTCGGCGATGCGCTCGACCGGCGCCGCTGCCAGCACCGCCGGCGACGGGAAGCAGCGCACCACCTCGTCCCACGGCGTCGCGATCGGCTCGCCGAAGCGCTCGATCAGCCGGCGCGCCAGCGTGCGGGCCGCGGCCACGGTGACCTGCTGGCCCAGCACCGCGCGCACCGCCATCTCGAACGCGTCGAGGCTGCCGGGCAGGCGCAGCCCAGGCGCGCCGGGCAGGTCGTGCAACGCTTCGTCGATGGTCTGCGGCGCGGCATCGAGGTCGAGCCAGCGCCGCACCGCCATCACGACGCGCCCGCTGTGCGGCGCGAGGCTGGCCGCGTAGCGCAGCCGCAGGTGGGCCGGGCGGGTGGGTGTCTCGGCGATGAACTGCGCCTCCAGCCAGCCCGCCTCGGGGCCCAGCACGCCGGCGCGCACGCTGCGCCGCACCTGCATCGCGGCGACCGCCTCGACGCCCGGCACCGCACGCGCGGCCAGGAAGCGCAGCATCGCCGCCGTGTCGTACGGCGAGCGAAAGCCGAGCGACACCGAGACCGCGTCGTCGGTGAACTGCGTGTCGACGGCCGCATCGCCGCGCAGCCGCGTCGGGCTCATGCGGTAGCTGTCGGCGAAGGCCTGGTTGAAGCGGCGCAGGCTGCGAAAGCCGCTGGCCAGCGCGACCTGCGCCACCGGCAGCCGCGTGTCGGTGAGCAGCTGCTTGGCGAGCAGCAGCCGGCGCGTCTGCACGTACTGCAGCGGCGTCACGCCGTGCTCGGCGGCGAAGATGCGGCGCAGGTGGCGGTCGCTGACGCCCAGGTGCGCGGCCAGGTCGGCGATCGACGGTGTTTCTTCCTCGCCTGCCGCATGGTCGAGCCAGTGCGCGGCCTGGCGGGCCAGCGTGCGCGAGGCATCCATCACCGTCCAGGCGAGGCCCGGGCCCGGGGCCACCTCGGGGCGGCACTTCATGCACGGCCGGAAGGTGGCGGCCTCGGCCTGTGCCGGCGTGTCGAAGAACACGCAGTTCTCGCGGCGCGGCGTGCGCACGCGGCAAATCGGTCGGCAATAAATGCCGGTGGACGTGACGCCGACGAACCAGCGGCCGTCGAAGCGGGCGTCGCGGGCCTTCAGTGCCAGGTAGGCGGCATCGGGGTCGATGTGTGACATGGCCTCATTATCGAACCCTGGCTGCAGAAGACTCGCCGTTTCCGGACATGTCGCGATGGGGCCGGCGGGCCCCGGTTGGCCTGAAGCCTGCATGGGCTGGCGCTCTCTACAATCCCCCACTCTCCAGGAGAATCTGCATGCAAGTCACCGCTTCCAACTTCAAGGCCTATGACATCCGCGGCATCGTCGGCAAGACCATCGACGAAGCCTTCGCGGAACACCTGGGCCGCGCCTTCGGCAGCGAGGCGGTGAAGGCGGGCGAGAAGGCGGTCGCCGTCGGGCGCGACGGGCGCCTGTCGGGGCCGGGGCTGGTGGCGGCGCTGATCCGCGGCCTCGCGTCGACCGGCCTCGACGTCGTCGACCTGGGCGCGGTGACGACCCCGATGCTCTACTACGTGGCCGCCACGCGCGGCAAGCACGGCTGCAACAGCGGCATCCAGGTCACCGGCAGCCACAACCCGAAGGACTACAACGGCTTCAAGATGGTGCTGGCCGGGCGCGCGATCTACGGCGACGAGATCCAGGCGCTGCGCATCCGCATGGAATCCGAGAACTACACGACGGCCACGGGCCGCACCGGCGCGATGGACGTGCTGGCCGAATACCGCGCCCGCATCGTCGGCGACTGCAAGCTGGCCCGCAGGATGAAGATCGTGGTCGACTCGGGCAACGGCATCCCCGGCGCCTCCGCTCCGGGCATCCTGCGCGCGCTGGGTTGCGACGTGACCGAGCTGTACTCCGAGGTCGACGGCGACTTCCCGAACCACCACCCGGACCCGAGCAAGCCCGAGAACCTGGCCGACCTGATCCGCACCGTGAAGGAGACCGATGCCGAGCTCGGCCTCGCGTTCGACGGCGACGGCGACCGCCTGGGCGTGGTCACCAAGGACGGCAGCATCATCTACCCGGACCGCCAGCTGATGCTGTTCGCCACCGACGTGCTGACGCGCAACCGGGGCGGCACCATCATCTTCGACGTCAAGTGCACCCAGCGCCTGGCACCCGCGATCCGTGCTGCCGGCGGCAAGCCGCTGATGTGGAAGACCGGCCACTCGCTCGTGAAGGCGAAGATGAAGGAGCTGAAGGCGCCGCTGGCCGGCGAGATGAGCGGCCACATCTTCTTCGGCGAGCGCTGGTACGGCTTCGACGACGCCACCTACACGGCGGCGCGCCTGCTGGAGATCCTGTCGCGCGGCAAGAACCCGAGCAAGGTGCTCAACGAGTTGCCCACCAGCTTCAGCACGCCCGAGCTGAACGTGCCGTGCGCCGAGGGCGAGCCGAAGGTGGTGGTGCAGAAGCTGCTGGACGAGGCGAAGTTCCCCGGCGCCAAGGAGATCATCACGATCGACGGCCTGCGCGCCGAATACGACGACGGCTTCGGGCTGATCCGCTCGTCCAACACGACGCCGGTGCTGGTGCTGCGTTTCGAGGGCCACACCGAAGAAGCGCTGCACCGCATCGAGCGCGACTTCATGGCGGCGCTGCGCGTGGCCAAGCCCGACGCGAAGATCGCTGCCGCCGCGCACTGAACGCGCTGCCTTCGTGCGTGTCCTGATCGTCAAGCTGTCGTCGTTGGGCGACGTGGTGCACGCGATGCCCGTCGTCCACGACATCCGCGCGGTCTACCGCAATGCGCAGGTCGACTGGGTGGTCGAGCCGGGATTCGCGCCGCTGGTGCGGCGCGTCCACGGTATCGATGGCGTGATCGAGTGCGCGCAGCGGCGCTGGCGCCGCGCCTGGTGGACGCGCGCGGTGCGCGCCGAGTGGCGCACGTTCCGCGAGCAGCTCGGGCGCCACCGCTACGACGCGGTGCTCGACCTGCAGGGCCTGACGAAATCGGCGCTGGTGGCGCGGCTGGCCGACGGCCCGAGCTTCGGCCTGGGCAACCGCACCGACGGGTCGGGCTTCGAGTGGCCGGCGCGCTGGCTGATCGACCAGCCGATCGCGATGGAGCCGCACGTGCATGCGCTGGACCGCTYGCGCAAGCTCGCGGGCCTGGCGCTGAACTACACCGTGCAGGGCGCGCCGCAGTTCGGGCTGCGCGCCGACGTGGTGCCGCTGCCCTTGCCGACGCTGGTGTTCGTGCACGGCAGCTCGCGCGACGACAAGCTCTGGCCCGAGAACCACTGGATCGATTTCGGCAAGCGCTGCATCTCGTCGGGCTACCGCATCGCGCTGCCGCATGCCGGCGCGGCCGAGCTGGCGCGCGCGCAGCGGCTGCAGCAGGCGCTGGGCGCGAACGCCGAGGTGTGGCCGGCGATGTCGCTCGACGCGCTGGTCGACCGCATGGCGGCCACGCAGGGCGTGATCGGCGTCGACAGCGGGCTCAGCCACATCGCGGTGGCGCTGGGGCTGCCGCACGTGCAGCTGTACAACTTCGCGACCGCATGGCGCACCGGCCCGCAGATCGCGCATGGGCACCGGCACCAGGTGTCGGTGGAGCGCGCGCCGACGCCCGAGGTCGACCTGGTGTGGGCCACCTGGCAGGTCGTGCGGACCGCAGCGCGTGGATGACGTCGTGAGACAGTCCCAGGGCACGTGGCGGCAATGGTTGGCGCGGCAGGCCTACTCGGGCCTGCTGCGCTCGCTGAAGCCGGTCTACCTGGTGCGGCTGTGGCTGCGCGGGCGTGCCGAGCCGCTGTACCGGCACCGTGTCCGCGAGCGGCTGGGCGACTACCGCGGCGAGCGCTGGTCGGGCGACGTCTGGGTGCATGCGGTGTCGCTGGGCGAGACGCGGGCGGCATCGGCATTGATCGACACGCTGCGCGCCGAGCGGCCGGGCCTGCGGCTGCTGCTGACGCACGGCACGGCCACCGGGCGCGAGGCCGGGCAGGCGCTGCTGCGCGACGGCGACGTGCAGGCCTGGCTGCCCTACGACACGCCGGGCGTGGTACAGCGCTTCTTCGAGCAGTTCAGGCCGCGGGTCGGCGTGCTGATGGAGACCGAGATCTGGCCCAACCTGTTGCGCCGGGCGCAGGGCACGGGCGTGCCGATGGTGCTGGCGAACGCGCGGCTGAGCGAGAAGAGCCAGCGCCAGGGGCAGCGCCTGGCGGCGGTGCTGAAGCCGGCGGTCGAGGCGATCACGCTGGTGCTGGCGCAGACCGAGGCCGATGCGCAGCGCCTGCGCGCGTCGGGCGCGCGCGACGTGGTGGTCTGCGGCAACCTCAAGTTCGACATGGCGCTCGACCCGGCGCTGCTGGCGCGCGGGCAGGCGTGGCGCCACGCGCTGGCGCGGCCGGTGCTGCTGGCGGCGGTGATGCGCGAGGGCGAGGAGGCGATGCTGCTGGCCGAGTGGGCGAAGCGTCCGGCCGCCGACCGGCCGCTGCTGGTGATCGTGCCGCGCCATCCGCAGCGCTTCGACGAGGTCGCGGCGCTGGTGCAGGGGGCCGGGCTGTCGCTCGCGCGGCGCAGCAGCTGGGGCGACACGCTGCCGGACGAGGCCTTGCGGGCCGACGTGTGGCTGGGCGACTCGATGCGCGAGATGCCGCTGTACTACGCGGCGGCCGACGTCGCGCTGCTCGGCGGCAGCTTTGCCCCGCTGGGGGGGCAGAACCTGATCGAGGCCGCGGCTTGCGGCTGCCCGGTCGTGATGGGGCCGCACACCTTCAACTTCGCGCAGGCGGCCGAGCTGTCGCTGGCGGCCGGCGCGGCGCTGCGGGTGGCGGACATGGCCGAGGGGGTCGAGACGGCGTGCACGCTGCTGGGCAGCCCGCAGCGCGAGCAGCGCGCCGCGCAGGCGCGGGCCTTCGCGGCGGCGCATCGCGGCGCGGCGGCGCGCATGGCGCAGCATCTCCTCAAGTGGTTGCCGGCCTGACGCCAACGCCCCGCTCGCCCTGAGCGATGTAGCCCGGATGCCAAGCCGGGACGAAGCAAGCGCAGCGAAGCGACCCATCAAGCAACGCGCCGGGATCCGGCTTTGCCGGGCCCAGGCGTGGCGCCCCTCGGGGGCAGGAGGAGCGCAGCGACGACTGGGGGGCCAACATCCTCATCGGATATTCGTCCAATGGCCCGAATCCTCCCGCGAGACGACAGTCTGGGCTCCGACAACTCACTGACCCACCGGAGAACATCATGAACTTCATCAAGCTGGCCACCCTCGGCCTCACCGCCTCCATCGTTTCCGCCTCGGCCGCAGCCGCCACGCCGGCCGCGCCGGACACCGCCAAGCCCAGCGTCGTGATCGTCCACGGCGCCTTCGCCGACGGCTCCGACTTCGCCAAGGTCATCCCGCTGCTGCAGGCCAAGGGCGTGCACGTGGTGTCGGTGCAGAACCCGCTGACCTCGCTGGCCGACGACGTGGCCGCCGCGAAGCGTGCCATCGAAGCGCAGCCCGGCAAGGTGGTGCTGGTCGGCCATTCGTGGGGCGGCATGGTCATCACCGAAGCCGGCGACAACCCCAAGGTCTCGGGCCTGGTCTACGTCGCCGCCTTCGCGCCCGATGCCGGCCAGTCGGTCGGCGACGTCGGCAAAGGCTTCGCGCCCGGTGCCGGCCTGGCCCACCTGGTGGCCGATGCGTCCGGCTTCCTGTCGCTGACGCAGGAAGGCATGAGCAAGCATTTCGCGCAGGACCTGCCGGCCGCCGCCACCGCGGTGATGACCGCCACGCAAGGACCGATCTTCTCGAAGGCCTTCGAGCAGAAGGTGTCGGTCGCCGCGTGGAAGCAGAAGCCGTCGTGGTACCTGGTGGCCGACGCCGACCACATGATCGTGCCCGAGCAGCAGCGCGCGATGGCCAAGGCGATCAACGCCAAGGTCAGCAGCGTGAACAGCAGCCACGTGCCGCAGCAGTCGCAGCCGGCCAAGGTGGCCGCGGTGATCCTCGACGCGGTGCAGGCCGCCAGGTAAGCGCGGCATGATGGGCGGTGCGCGCTGCCGCCGGCCGTGCGCACCGCCCGTTGCCATTGTCGAGTCCGTCCATGTCGCTGCCGTCTCCCTCCTCCCAGGTCCAGGTCTTCGATGCCGTCAAGGCACTCGCCTTCGTCGGCGACCTCAGCATGGGCCAGCCGATCGACCACTCCGCCCGCACCGCGTGGATCGCCGCGCAGCTGGCGGCCGCGCTCGGCTGCGAGGCCGAGGTCTGCTCCAACGCCGCCTACGTGTCGCTGCTGCGCTGGTCCGGCTGCACCGCGAACGCGCCGGAGTTCTCCGAGCTGATGGGCGACGACGTCGGCGGCCGCGAGGCCATGCTCGCCGCCGGCCTGCCGGCCCACCTGACCGGCTCGATCGCCCCGCTCGCGCAGATCCACTGCGAGGTCTCCGGCGACGTCGCCCGCACGCTGGGCATGCCGGCCGCCGTCGAGCTGCCGCTGCGCCGCATCTTCGAACACCTCGACGGCAGCGGCACGCCCAACGGCCTGCGCGCGCCCGACATCCCGATCGAGGTGCTGCTCGTCAACGCCGCCAGCGACCTCGAGATCTTCAGCCGCGTCTACGACCTGCAGCGCGCGCTCAGCTACCTGGCCGCACGCGCGGGCAAGCACTACCCGGTGGAACTGGTCGACGCCGCGCGGCGCCATGCCGCCGACTGGCTGCACACGCTGGAGCAAACCCCGGCCTGCGTCGACGACGCACCCGCGGCCACCGGCGGCAGCACCTCGCTGGAGCTGGTCGCCGACGTGATCGACCTGAAGCTGCCCTGGCTCACCGGCTTCTCGCGCCGCGTCGCCGACGTGGCCGCCGCCTGCGCTGCGCGCCTGGGCCTGCCGGCCCCCGCGCAGCAGCGGCTGTACCGCGCGGCACTGATCCACGGCATGGGACGCGCGGCGGTGCCGAACGCGATCTGGAACCAGCCCGGCCCGCCCAGCGAGGCCGCGATGGAGCGCCTGCGCCTGGTGCCTTACTGGACGGCGCGCGCCGCGCGGCGCATCGGCAGCCTGGCCGGCGAGGCCGAGCTCGCGTCGTATGCCGACGAACGGCTCGACGGCTCGGGCTTCTTCCGCAATGCATCGGGCGTCGCGATCGGCCTCGAGGCGCGCGTGCTGGCCGCGGCCACGCACGGCGTGATGCTGCAGACCGAGCGGCCGGGGCGGGCAGCGCTGTCGCTGCCCGACGCGATGCGCGAACTGCAGCGCGGTGCCGAGCGCGGCTGCTTCGATCCGGCCGTGGTCGCCGCGATGGGGGATGGTCCGGTCGCCGCATCCCGCGACGCCGAGACTCCCACGCAGCTCACCGGCCGCGAGATCGAGGTGCTGCGCCGCATCAGCCACGGCGAGAGCAACAAGGAGGCGGCGCGCACGCTGGGCATCAGCCCGAGCACCGTGCGCGCCCACCTGGAGAACATCTTCCGCAAGCTCGAGTGCACCACGCGGGCCGCGGCCACGCTGAAGGCGTTGACCACCGGCCTGCTGTGAAGGCCCTCAGAACCGCCGGCGCAACTGCTGTGCGACGGCCTTCGCCGCCTGCGCCTGCGCCGGCGGCAGGCTGCCCAGCAAGCCGCCGTTGACGATCTCGACCACCAGCCCGCCGGCGGTGCCGCGCACGCGGCCGATCACCTGGCCGTTGCCGCTGACCGTCACCGTGCCGCTGCCGCCGTTCGGCAGGCCTTGCCCGCCGAAGTCCAGCTCGAAGAAGCCGTCCAGCACGTAGCTGACCCCGCCGCGCGTGAAGCTCAGCTGCGCGTACTCCTGGCGCGTCAGCTGCGGCAGCTGCTGCGGCGACGTGCCGGTCATCACCGTCTTCAGCAGCGCGTTGCCGCCGGTGAAGGTCGCGACCGCCTGGCTCGCCACGTCGGTCACCGTCAACCCGTTGGCCGGGATGTAGCGCAGCTGGCTGGTCTCGGTGTTGCCGACCAGGCTGCCGTCCAGCTCGACCTTGGCATTGCCCTGCACGCGGCTGGTCTTCTCGGCGCCGTTGATGTCGGTCGCGGTGACGCGGAAATCCGTCGTCGTCGACTGGCCGGAGCCGGCGCGGTGCGCCAGGTCGGCGAAGGTGTAGGCGAGGCTGCTGCCGCCGTCGTAGGTCGACAGCGATTCGGTCTGGCAGCCGCTGAACTGCGCGGCCAGCGTGTGCGTGCCGGTGGGCAGCGTCGTGCCCGCGGCCGGAGCGGCCGCGCCATCGAGCTTGAGCGTCGCCGTGCCGCCGGCACACACCGCCCCCAGCGCCAGCACCTTGAAGTCGTCGTCGGCGAACTGCAGCGGCGCGCCCGCGCCCTCGAGGCCCGGAGCCCAGGTCATCATCAGCGCCAGCAGCTTGGCCTGCTGGTCTTCGCTGGCCTGGCCGACCGTCAGCGTCGCGGCCGCGCTGGTCACGCTGCCCTTGGCATTCTTGACGACCACGCGGAACTGCGCGCCGTCATCGGCCGCGGTCACGCCGGCGAGCGTCAGCACCGGGCCGGTCGCGCCGGCCACGTCGGCGCCGTTGCGCTGCCACTGGTACGACAGCGGGTCGCTGCCCACCGCTTCCACCGCAAAGGCCGCGGTGCCGCCGACGTTGACGACGATGCCCTGCGGCTGGGTCGTGATCACCGGCGCCGATTGCGCCGGCACCACCGTCAGCGTCGCCGCGCTGCTCTGCACCTTGCCGCCGGCGTTGCCGACCTCGACGCTGAACTGCGCGCCGTTGTCGGCATCGGCCGCCGTGAACGCGTACCCGGCCTGCGTGGCGCCGGCGATGGCCTGGCCGTTGCGCTTCCACTGGTAGCTGAACGGCGCACTGCCCTTGGCGGCCACCGAGAAGGCCGCGGTCTCGCCGCTGTTCACCGTGCGGTCCTGCGGCTGCGCCAGCAGCGTCGGCGGGATCGGCGTCGCGCTGACGGTGAGCGTCGCGGTCAGGCTGGTGATGGTGCCGGCGGCGTTGGTCGCGCGCAGGCTGTAGACGGCGCCGTTGTCGGCCAGCGTCGCTTCGGTGATCCACAGCCAGGCGTCGGTGGCACCGGCGATCGGCTCGCCGTTGCGCAGCCACTGCAGCGTCATCGGCTGCGTGCCTTCGACGGTCGCCGAGAACCAGGCCGTCTCGCCGATCGCGATGGTCTGGCTGCGCGGGTTGCCCATCATCTTCGGTGCCAGCTTGTTGCCGCTGGTGGCGGGCTCGAGCACCATGCATTCGGTCATCGCGCCGTTCTCGCCTTGCATCGTCACCTCGTGGATGGCGGTGACGAGCTTGTCGGTGGCCGCCCACACGCCGGTGGTCGAGTCCTTGCGCACCTGGATCACGAAGTGGCCGGTGCTGTCGGTGATGGCGGTGTTGCGGCCCGAGTAGTCGACGCCGCTGCTGCTGACGATCACGTTGGCGGCCGGCTTGCCGTCGGCGGTCTGCACGCAGCCTTCCAGCTCCACCGTCTCGGCGATCCGGTCGGCGTTCCAGTAGCTGAAGTGCGTGACCGTGCCCTCGTAGTACTGGTTCGCGCCGCTGCCGGTCAGCGTGGCGCTGCCTTCCTGCACCCAGCGCGCGCTGGCCTCGTCGAAGTGCCACAGCGGCAGCGTCGCCGGCGGGTTCGGCGAGCGCGTCGACAGCGGGATGCGCAGCGTCGCGCTCTTGCCGGGGGCCAGGTTCAGGCGCTTGCCGGCGGCGTCGCGCAGGTCGACCTTGACGGCGCCGAAGCTCTCGATCGAGCGCACGTTGCCGTCCTGCAGCGTCGTGTAGCCGCCGGGCATGCGCTCGGGGTCGCGCGCCGGGTCGACGCTGGTGACGCTGACCGACACGGTGCCGGTCGCGGCGGCGCCGGTGGCGGCGTCGACCAGGCCGGCGGCCGGCAGGCTGACCTGCGCGGTGCCGGCGGCATTGCCGATGGTGGCGGCGCTGGCGGCGTCGAAGGCCTGCGGCGCGGCCAGCTTGAGCAGGCGCACGCGGATGTCGGCAGTGCTGCCGGAAGCCAGCTTGACGACGGCGGCGTTCGGGCCGTGCTGCGCGGCCTCGACCTGCACCGCCAGCCGCTCGGACGCGGCCAGGCCGTTCAGCGTGAAGCTGCCGTCGGCCGCGGTCTGCGTGCTGGCGCTGCCGGCGCTGACGGTGGCACCGGCCAGCGGGGTGTCGCTGTCCATGTCGACGACGTGGCCGGTGACGCTGGCGCTGGCAGGGGGCGTGTTGCTGCCCGAATCGCCGCCGCCGCAGGCGACGAGGGCCAGGCTGCCGATCAAGGCAGCCAGCCAATGGGTGAAGGGTTTCTTCATGGGTGTCTCTGGTTTGAAGGTGAATCCGGGGATCGTTTCAACAGGCTCAGCGTTGTCCCGCGGCGCGCGGTGCCAGGCCTTTCAAGTGCAGGTACAGCGCCTGCACGTCGGTGTCGTTCATCGCCTGCAGCGACGCGAACGGCATCACCTGGCTGACGGCGCTGCCGTCCGGCCGCCGGCCGCTGCGCAGCATCGCGGCGAAGGCCTCGGCGTCCGGGTAGTGCGCCATCGCGCTGCCCTGGCCCGGCGTCAGGTTGGCCGCGGCCGGCCACTCGGGCGGCGCGCCGGGGATCCGGCCGCCCGACAGGCCGGCGCCATGGCAGCCGATGCAGGCATTGGCGACATAGCCACCGTGCGCCGCGGTGGCCGCTTCCGGAATCGGCTGCGACGACGGCAGCGCATGGTCGATGGTCTCGGCCGCGTCGTGGATCATCCCGGCGGCGTACAGCGCCTTCACCGGCAGCGGGAACTCGATCACCGCCGGCCCGCCGTCCGCGGCCGGCATCTGCTTCACGTACGCGATCAGCGCGCCCAGGTCGGCGTCGGTGAGCCGGTTGTAGTCCTCGCTCGGCATCACGATGGCCGGCCGGCCATCGGGCTTGACGCCGTGGCGCACGGTGCGCACCCAGTCCTGCACCGTGTAGCGCTCGGTCGCGCCGCCGGGCCGCGGCGTGATGTCGGGTGCGCGCACCCGCATGCCCTTGCCGTCGTTGACGACGTCCTTGCCGGCGCCGTCGGCGCCATGGCATTCGGTGCAGCCGCGCGACAGGTAGAGGTACCTGCCGCGCGCCAGCGCCGCCGCGTCCGACGGCAGCGCGACCGCGTCGACCTGCAGCGCGATGCGCCGCTGCATCTTGCGCTCGCCCATCTGCGCGCCCAGCACCAGCGCGCCGGCCAGCGCCGCCACCAGCCCCGTCAGCGCGAAGGCGCCGCGTTTGAGCCACTTGTTCATGTCGGTGCTCCCGGTCAGGCGATGGCGGGCGCGAGCTTGTCCCAGGCCTGCGCGTCGAGGTGGGGGCGGATGTGCGCGATGACGCCGGCGAAGGCCTCGGGCGGCATGCCTTGCTTCGCGTCGTTCAGCATCCCGGCGCGCTCGACCGGCGCCATGGCCGGCACGATCCAGCGCACGCTTTCCAGCCGCTCCAGCGGCGTCAGCGACTGCAGCAGTGCAGCGTGGACGGCGTGCAGCTCGTCGTCGCTGTACAGCGCCCACAGCGCCGCGTTGTTGGCGGTCTCCTCGACGTGCATGTGCTGGAAGTTCTCGGCGACGAACAGCGCCAGGTGCCGGTACAGGCGCAGCGCCAGCGGCATGCGCAGCGGCGCCGCGGCCCGCTGCAGCGCGGCGACGTCGGCACGCAGCGCGGCGATGGCCTCGTGATGGCCTGCGTGCTCGTCGGCCGTGCGTTGCGCGCCGCCGGGCCGGCGGGCCTCGATCGCGGCATGCACGAAGTCGTTCTCGTGCTCGATGTGGGCCAGGCAGAAGTCGAGCAGGTCATCGACCTGCACCAGCGTGCGCTGCAGGTCCGCCGCGTCGAACACGTCGACCTGGCCGGCGCGCAGCAGCGTCTCGGCCATGAAGCTGCGCAGCCCCTTGTGGATCGGGGCGTACAGGTCGTAGCGGGGCGGGGTGTGGGCGGTGTCGAGGGCTGTCATGGGGCGATGGCTCGGGGTGTTGCGGGGAGGTTCGCAGTGTTCCGGCGCCGGCCGCCGGCCACATCGCCCGAAGGAGCCAGCGTGCGGGTCAGCGAGGAGCCAACCCTTTTGGGGGGGCCGTCACCGTCACCAGCTGCAGCAGCGTGCCGCCGTGGTTGACGACGTGGTGCTCCGCCCCAGGCGGCACGATCAGCGTGCACGGCGCCTGGAAGCGTTGCGGTCCGTCCGGCAGCAGCAGCTTGCCGCTGCCCTGCAGCGCCAGGATCGCGAGTTCGCCGTCGTGGCAGCGCGTGGCGGTGCGGCCGCCCGGCTCCAGCTGTTGCAGCCAGGCCTCGAAGCCGGACAGGCCCTGGGCGGCACCGGCGACGCAGATGCGGTGGTCGCGGCTGCCGGGCGGGTCGTGGGGCAGGGCGCTGTGGCGGATGACGAGCATGCCGCGATGCTGCGGGCCCGGGCGGTGGGCCCGCATCGGCCGAAAGAGCCATTGACGGCGGCCGGGCGGGCCATCCCCCTGTTCGCTGGGGGTCGCGGCCACGCCGGCGCGGGTGCGCTTCGGCAGAATCCCGCCATGTCGCCCGCCACCGCTTCGCACGCCTTCGCGCTGGCCAAGATCCAGCCGCCGCGCCCGCGGACCAGCCTGGTCGAGCGGCCGGTGCTCGAGCAGGCGCTCGGCGCAGCGTTGCGCCAGCAGCGCCTGACACTGTTGCTGGCACCGGCCGGCTACGGCAAGACCTCGGCGCTGGCACGGCAGATCCGCCAGTTGCCGCCCGGCACCGCGCTCGCGTGGGTGACAGCCGACGAGGACGACCAGCTGCCGCGCTTCCTGGCCTGCCTGGGCAGTGCACTGGAGCCGCACGACCTGCCGTGGCGCGTGGCACCCGATGCGCTGGCCACGCTGGCCACGGGCGAGCGCGGCCTGCGCGCGGTGGCCGACGAGCTGGTCAACGCCCTCGCCGGGGCCGAGGCGGCGCGCGGCCTGCTCGTGCTGGACGATGCGCACCGGCTGACCGATCCGCAGGTGTTCGAGCTGATGCAGCTGCTGGTCGAGCGGCTGCCGCAGCAGTGGGGCGTGGCGATGGCAAGCCGGCTCGAGCCGCCGCTGGCGCTGGGCCGCTGGCGCGCAGCCGGCGAGCTGAGCGAGTTCCGCCAGTACGAGCTGCGCTTCAGCGAGGCCGAGGTGGCGGCGCTGCTGGCGAGCGCCGGCCTGCCCGGCGGCGACACGGTGGTGCGCGAGCTGCTGGAGCGTACCGACGGCTGGGCCGCCGGGCTGCGGCTGAACCTGTCGGCGCGCCCCGAGGCGGCCGGCACGCGGGCCGGTGCGCTGACGCAGCGCCACCTGTTCGACTACCTGGCCGCCGAGGTGCTGGACCAGATGCCCGCCGACCTGCGCGGCTTCCTGCTGCGTTGCGCGGTGCTGCCCGAGCTGACGGCGGCGCGCTGCGCGCAGCTCAGCGGCGAACCGCAGGCGGCGCGGCTGCTGGCCGAGGTGGAGCGGCGCGGCCTGTTCGCCAGCGTGCTCGACGCCGACGAGCTGACGCTGCGGCTGCACGACCTGTTCCGCGACTTCCTTGAAGACCGGCTGCAGCGCGAGCATGCCGGCGAGCTGCCGGCGCTGCTGCGCCGCGCCGCCGAGGGCGAGGACGACCTGCCGCGCGCGGTGGGCTACCTGGCGCGCGCGGGGGCGTGGGACGAGGCGGCGCAGGCGGTGGCCGGGCGCGGCGTCGAGCTGCTGTCGGCGGGCGGCGGGCCGAGCCTCGCGCAGATGCTGGCGCTGATTCCGCCGGCCGAGTTCGCGCGCCGGCCCGAGCTGCACTTCCTGCGCGGCCTGAGCTGTTTCCCGACCTTCGCGTTCGACACCCTGCTGGCCGAGATGCAGCAGGCCGAGGCCGGCTTCCATGCCGCCGGGCGCGCTGCCGAGGCCTGGCGGGCGCGCGCCTTCGCCTGTGTCGCGATGGAGAACATGGGGCAGGCCGAGGTCGCCGCGCGCGAGCTGCCCAAGCTGCTGGCGCTGCCGCTGGACGACGGCACGCGCGCCTTCGTCTGCTTCGGCGCGGCCTGGGCGGCGTATGCGCAGGCGCGAGCCGGCGACGTCGCGCCGTGGTTCGCGCAGATGCTGCAGGCGCTGGAGCGCGTGCCGCAGCTGCCGGTGTGGGACCCGTGCTTCTTCCACAGCCTGATGGTCGGCATGCCGGGCATGAACCCGCTGCTCGAGCGCTTCGGCGAACGCGCGACGGCGCTGTTCGGCGACACGCCGACGCAGCTGCGTGCCGGCGTGCTGCATGCGCGCGTCTGGCTCGCGTTCTCGGCCGGCCGGCTCGACGAGGCCGAGCACTGGATGGCGCGTGCCGATGAAGACTGCCGCTGGCTCGGCCGGCCGCGCAGCGTGCTGACCGAGAACCTGATGGTGCACACGCTGGTCGACGCGGTGTGCGGGCGGCGCGAGGCCTCGTATGCGGCGGCGCTGGAGTGCCGGCACGACATGGTCGAGCACGGCTCGTCGCCGAACCGGCTGACGCACGAGTACGAGGTGCTCTTCACGCACAGCCGGGCCGCCTGGATCCTGCAGGACGAGGCGACGCTGCGCGAGCTGGACGCGCGGCTGGCGCGGGTGGCGAACCCGCACGAATGGGCGGCGGCCGAGGCCGCCCGTCGCTTCAGCCGGGCCTTCGTCGCGATGGTCGACGGGCGCTGGCGCGATGCGCAGGCACTGTTGAGTTCACTGGTGACGCCGCACGAGAGCTCGTGCTTCTTCCCGGCCGGCCAGGCGCGCGTGCTGCTGGCCGACGTGACGCTGCGGCTGGGCGAAATGGATGCGGCGGCGGCGCTGCTGCGCGAAGGTTTTGCGCAGGCGATGGAAGGCGGCTCGGTCGGCGGGGCCCTGCTGTGCGGCTGGCCGGTGCTGCAGCGCCTGCGCGACACGCGCTGGGGCGACCGGCTCTCGGCGGACGAGAAGGCGCTGCTCGGGCGGCTGGCGGCGACGCTGGCGCCGCGCGAGGATCCGGCGGTGCGCGCTGCCCGGCCCGGGGGCGCGGCGGCGCGTGCAATGCCGGACAACGAGGACGTGGTGTCGGGCGCCGGCCTGGAAGGCCTCAGCGAACGTGAACGCGAGGTGCTGGCCCGCATGGCCGCGGGCGACAGCAACAAGCTGATCGCGCGCACCTTCGACCTGAGCCCGCACACCGTGAAGCGGCATGTCGCCAACATCCTCGGCAAGTTGGGCGTCGAGACCCGCGGCCAGGCTGCGGCGCGCTGGCGTTCCGGGTAGGCAAGGCCGGTCGCGCTGCGGCACCCACCCTTCGACACGGGCCCTCGACAAGCTCGGTCCCTGCTCAGGGCGAACGGCCGTCTTTTCCGTCCGCCCTGCGCTTGTCGAAGCCCTCGCCATCATTCGATGGCGACCTTCCCGTCCTTGACGATGCGCGCGAAGCGCTCGGTCTCGCCGGCGATCTGCGAGGCCATCTGCGCCGCGCTGCTGCCGATCGGTTCGGCGCCGATCTCGTCCATGCGCTTGCGGAACTCCGGCGACTGGATCACCTTCACCATCTCCGCGTTCAGGCGCGCGACGATGTCCTTCGGCGTCGCGGCCGGCGCGAGCACGCCGAACCAGGTGCCGATGTCGACGCCCTTCACGCCGGCCTCGGCGAGCGTGGGCACGTCCGGCAGCGCGGACGAGCGCCTGCCCGTCGTGACGGCCAGCGCGCGCAGCTTGCCGCCCTTGATGTGCTGCAGCACCGGCGTGACGGTGTCGAACGACATCGTGATCTGGCCGCCCAGCAGGTCGGTGGCGAGCGGGCCGCTGCCCTTGTACGGGACGTGGACCAGCTCGGTGCCGGTGAGAGCCTGGAACTGCGTGCCGACCAGGTGCTGGGCCGTGCCGTTGCCGTTCGAGCCGTAGCTGAGCTTGCCGGGCTGCGCCTTCRCCAGCGCAACGAGCTCGGCCACGTTCTTCACCGGYGTCGCCGCATTGACCACCAGCACGTTGGGCACCAGCGCAACCAGCGTGACCGGTGCGAAATCCTTCTGGAAGTCGTACGGCAGCTTCTTGTAGACGCTGGTCGCGATGGTGTGGTGCACCGCGCCGACCAGCAGCGTGTAGCCATCCGGCCTGGCCTTGGCCACGTAGTCGGCCCCGAGCGTCGCGCCGGCCCCGGGCTTGTTCTCGACGATCACCGCCTGGCCGAGCGCGAGCGACAGCTTGTCGCCCAGCGCGCGGGCCAGCACGTCGGTGGTGCCGCCCGGCGGAAACGGCACGACCAGGCTGACCGGCTTGCCCGGCCAGGCGTCGGCGGCGAGGGCGCTGCCGGCCGACAGCGTGGCGGCGAGGGCGCAGGCGAGCGGGGTGTGAAGGCTCATGCGAAGGCTCATGCGTGTCTCCGGGTCGTTGTGGGTGTCGTGGTCGATGTCGTGGTGGGGCGCGTCAGGCGGCGAGCTGCGCGCAGACCGCCCGCGTGACCTCGGCCGTCGTCGCCGTGCCGCCCAGGTCGCGGGTGTGCAGCGCCGGGTTGGAGGTCACCTGTTCGATGGCCCGCATCACGCGCGCCGCGGCTTCGGTCTCGCCCAGGTGCTCCAGCATCATCACGACCGACCAGAAGGTGCCGACCGGGTTGGCCAGCCCCTGGCCCATGATGTCGAAGGCCGAGCCGTGGATCGGCTCGAACATCGACGGGTAGCGGTGCTCCGGATCGATGTTGCCGGTCGGCGCGATGCCCAGGCTGCCGGCCAGCGCCGCGGCCAGGTCGCTCAGGATGTCGGCATGCAGGTTGGTCGCGACGAGCGTGTCGAGGCTGGCCGGGCGGTTCACCATGCGCGCGGTGGCCGCGTCGACCAGCTCCTTGTCCCAGCGCACGTCGGGGAACTCCTTCGAGACCTGCAGCGCGATCTCGTCCCACATCACCATCGCATGCCGCTGCGCATTGCTCTTGGTGATCACCGTCAGCAGCTTGCGCGGCCGCGACTGCGCCAGCTTGAAGGCGAAGCGCATGATGCGTTCGACGCCGGCGCGGGTCATCATCGACACGTCGGTGGCCGCCTCGATCGGGTGGCCCTGGTGCACGCGGCCGCCGACGCCCGCGTACTCGCCCTCCGAGTTCTCGCGCACGATGACCCAGTTCAGGTCGTCCGCCGTGCAGCGCTTGAGCGGGCCGTCGATGCCCGGCAGGATGCGCGTCGGCCGCACGTTGGCGTACTGGTCGAAGCCCTGGCAGATCTTCAGGCGCAGGCCCCACAGCGTGATGTGGTCGGGGATGTGCGGGTCGCCGGCCGAACCGAACAGGATCGCGTCCTTGTCGCGCAGCGCGTCCAGCCCGTCGTCCGGCATCATCGTGCCGTGCTCGCGGTAGTGGTCGCCGCCCCAGCCGAAGTTCTCGAACTCGAAGCGGAAGTCGCTGCCCGACGCGGCGAGTGCCGCCAGCACCTGCTGGCCGGCCGGAACCACCTCCTTGCCGATGCCGTCTCCGGGGATGGTTGCGATGCGGTAGGTCTTCATGGCGTTGTCCGGTGGGTTGTCGATGGGGCGACTGTAGAAACTGGACCTGCCCCCGTTGCGCCGCTAAAGTGAATCCATCGTTAACCTGAGGTGAACAATCGATGGGTCCCATCCAGCCTGCCGACCTCGGCTTCTTCTCGGCATTGGCCGGTGCCGGCAGCCTGAGCGCGGCGGCGCGCGAGCTCGGCATCACGACGCCGGCCGTCAGCAAGCACCTGGCGCAGATGGAGGCACGCGTCGGGCTGTCGCTGGTCAACCGCACGACGCGGCGCATGAGCCTGACGCCCGAGGGCGAGGTCTACCTGCAGCATGCGCGGCGCATCCTCGGCGAGATCGACGAGATGGGGCAGCTGCTGGGCGTCTCGAAGGCCACTCCGAAGGGGCTGCTGCGCGTCAACGCGACGCTCGGCTTCGGGCGCATGCACGTGGCGCCGCTGATCTCTCGCTTCGTGCGCAAGCATCCCGAGGTCGAGGTGCAGCTGCAGCTGTCGGTGAACCCGCCGCCGCTCACCGACGACGCCTTCGACGTCTGCATCCGCTTCGGCGCGCCGCCGGACGCGCGCGTGATCGCGCGGCACATCGCGCCGAACCGGCGGCTGCTGTGCGCCGCGCCGGCCTACCTGGCGCGACATGGCATCCCGAAGGTGCCGCAGGACCTGGCCGGGCACAACTGCATCGGCATCCGCCAGGGCGAAGAGGCCTATGGCACCTGGCGCCTGGCCGGAGGCCGCGGTCGCCATGCGACGGTGCAGGCCATCAAGACGCGCGGCAACCTGGCCACCAACGACGGCGAGATCGCCGTCAACTGGGCGCTCGACGGCCACGGCATCGTGATGCGCGCCGAATGGGACATCGAGCGCTACCTGAAGAACGGCCGGCTGGTGCAGGTGCTGCCGCAGTACGGCACGCCGGACGCCGACATCCACGCGGTCTACCCGCAGCGGCACCAGCTGTCGGCGCGGGTGCGGGCCTTCGTCGACTTCCTGGCGCTGTCGTTCGCGCAGCGCTGATCAGGCCGGGTGGGTGCCGCGCGCGTCGCGCCATTGCGCGGCCGCCTGGCCGCGCGTCTCGGCGCCGAGCTTGTCGAGGATGTTGGCCACGTGCCGCTTCACGGTGTGCGGGCTCAGGTCGAAGGCGCGTGCGATCAGCTTGTTGCTGTCGCCGGCGGCGATGCGCTCGAGCACCTCGCATTCGCGGGCGCTGAGGCCGGGGAAGCTGCTGGTCGCGCCTGCTGCCGGTGCGGCCGCCGATGCGGGGAGGATTGGCACGGCCGGCGCAAGCGGCTGCCGGTGGCCGCGCAACTGCTCGGCACGGTCCAGCCAGTGCGCGAGCGCCGCCTGCGTCGCCGGTGCCAGCACCAGCCCGCCGTGCGCCAGCGTGGCCAGCGCCCGCGGCCCGCACAGCAGGGCCGAGCCGATCCAGCCATCGGCCCGGCAGCGTTGCGCCGCCGCCTCGACCAGCGGCGCAGCCTCGGCGGGGCGGCCCAGCCGCACCAGCGCCGCCGCGCAGCGCAGCCGGCCTTCGGTCAGCAGGCCGTACCACTCCAGCGCGTCCGGCGCCTGCAGCGCGGCGTGCCAGCATTCGCACACCTGCGGCCAGCGTTCGGCCAGCTCGGCCGAGAAGGCCGGCAGCGCCAGTTCGCGCGCGCGCTGCGCGATGCGCTGCGACAGCACCAGGTCGGGCGCGCCCAGCGCCTTCGCCAGTTCGCGGGCGCGCTCGCCGTCGTCGGCGATCATCGCCAGCCGCAGCGCCTGGAACTGCATGTTGCGGCGCAGCTTCTCGCGGCGCGCGCTCGGCGGTTCCTGGTCGGGGTCGGCCAGCAGGTGGGCTGCCGCCGCACGCGTGGCGGCCTGGTCGCCGCGCAGCGCATGCAGCATGCCGCGCGCCAGCGCCAGCATCGTGCAGACGTTGCGCGGCTGGCCGAGCCAGCGGGATTCCTCTTCGGCACGTTCCAGGCGCTCGGCGGCGCTGGCCGCGTCGCCGTGCCACAGCGCGATCAGCCCGTAAAGCAGCCACGAGATCGCGCTCATCGCGGTCGGGTGATCCGGAGCCAGGCGCAGTGCGCGCTCGACGAACACCGCCAGCGCCGGCCCGGCACCGGGCAGCGTGACGTCGCGCGGGTTGGGCGTCGCCTGGTACCACAGGCCGACGTCCTGGCAATCGGCCAGCAGCGCGTTGCGCCGCACCATGAAGCCCGCCGCCGGCTCGACCGGGCCGTAGTCGCCGGCATGCCACAGGCTCGCGGTCAGCGTCGTCACCTCGGCCTCCAGCGGCAGCGGCTGGGCGCGCAGCCCGGCCAGCAGTGCAGCGGCCTCGTCGCGCTTGTCGACCTGGCACAGGCTCAGCGCGACATAGGCGCGTGCAAGCTGGGCCTGCGCGGGCTCGCGCTGCTGTTCGGCGATGCGCAGCGCCTGCTGGAAGTGCTCGGCCATCGCGAGGAACTCCCAGCGCGCCCACGCCGCCAGCCCCTGCAGCACCGTCAACGGCGACGAGCGCTCGCGCCATGCCGCGGGAAACTGCTCGAGCAGCCGCTGCGTCTGCGTCAGCAACCCGTCGGTCAGCCAGCCGCGGCCGACGGCCAGCAGCGCGGTCTCGGCCGCCGCCCAGTCGCCGGCGCGCTGCAAATACCCGATGCGGCGCGCGTCATCGGGTTCGGTCGCCGCGGCGCGCTGCAGCAGGCCGGCCAGCGCGTCGGGCGACTCCTGGCGCAGCCGGTCTTCGAGGAAGTCGCGGAACAGGTCGTGCAGGCGCAGCGTCAGCTGCGGGCCGTCGAGCACGGTGACGAACAGGCCGCGGCGCTCGATCTCCTCGAGCCAGCCGGCGGCCTGCGGGTCGCCGGTCAGCGCGGCACAGCGCGCGGGTTCCAGCTCGGCCAGCACCGAGGTGTGCAGCAGGAAGCGGCGCAACTCGCCGGGCATGTCGGCCAGCACCTCGCTCGCGAGGTAGTCGAACAGGTGGCGCTGGCTGCGCAGGGCCGGCAGCGCGCTGCGGGTGGCGGCATCCAGGCTCAGCCGGATGCCGGCCGGCCAGCCCTGCATGCGCTCGATCAGCGGCTGCACGGCGGCGGGCTCGGCGCCGCGCCGGCTGGCCAGCGCCTGCACCTCGTCCGCCTCGAAGCCCAGGTCGGGCTGGCGCAGCTCGACGAGTTCACCCTGGGCCCGCAGCCGGGCCAGCGACAGCGGCGGGTCGGTGCGGCTCGCGAGCAGCAGCGTCCACGGCGCCGGCAGGTGCTCGAGCAGCAGGTCGAGCAGCTCGAAGATGCGCGCGTCGGCGATGCGGTGCGCATCGTCCAGCACGATCAGGCCGCGCCGCAGGTCGGCGCCGCCGAGCGCGCTCAGCAGCTCGTCGGCGATGCGGCGCAGGCCGCGCGGCTGCTGCTCCAGCGTGGCCAGCGCCTGCGGCGAGATGCGCCACGGCAGGTCGTGCGGCTCCATCGCGGCGACCAGGCAGGCGATGAAGCGCGCCAGGTCGTCGTCATCGTCGGCTGAGATCCACGCGAGCGCGGTGTCGCCGGCCTGCTCGATCGACGCCAGCAGCTGGCCCATCAACGCGGTCTTGCCGAAGCCTGCCGGCGCGCTGAGCAGCATCAGCCGCGCCTGGCCGACCGCCGAGGCCAGCGGCCCTTCGAGCCGCGGACGTGCCAGGTGCTCGCCGCGCGGGCGCGGGGGCTGGATCTTGGTCAGCGCGAAGGGCAGGGCGTGCATGGGCGAATCCCGGATCGGCGTCCGGGCTACGTCATGCGACGGCGACCGGGATCTTGCCGATCTTCGCCTGCCATTCCTTCGGGCCGGTGGTGTGCACCGAGGTGCCTTCGGAATCGACGGCCACCGTCACCGGCATGTCGCTGATCTCGAACTCGTAGATCGCCTCCATGCCCAGGTCGGCGAAGCCGACGACCTCGGCCTTGCGGATCGCCTTCGAGACCAGGTAGGCCGCGCCGCCCACCGCCATCAGGTAGGCCGACTTGTGCTTCTTGATGGCGTCGATGCCGGTCGGGCCGCGCTCGGCCTTGCCGATCATGCCGATCAGGCCGGTCTGCGCCAGCATCATCTCGGTGAACTTGTCCATGCGCGTGGCCGTGGTCGGGCCGGCCGGGCCCATCACCTCGTCGCGCACCGGGTCGACCGGGCCGACGTAGTAGATGACGCGGTTGGTGAAGTCCACCGGCAGCTTCTCGCCCTTGGCCAGCATGTCTTGAATGCGCTTGTGCGCGGCATCGCGGCCGGTCAGCATCTTGCCGTTCAGCAGCAGCGTCTCGCCGGGCTTCCAGCTCGCCACCTCTTCGCGCGTCAGCGTGTCGAGGTTGACGCGGCGGCTCTTGTTGTAGTCGGGCGCCCACTTGACGTCGGGCCACAGGTCCAGGCTCGGGGCTTCGAGGAAGGCCGGGCCCGAACCGTCGAGCACGAAGTGCGCGTGGCGCGTCGCGGCGCAGTTCGGGATCATCGCGACCGGCTTGCTGGCCGCGTGCGTCGGGTAGGTGGCGATCTTCACGTCGAGCACGGTGGTCAGGCCGCCCAGGCCCTGCGCGCCGATGCCCAGCGCGTTGATCTTGTCGCACAGCTCGATGCGCAGCTCCTCGAGCTTGTTCTGCGGGCCGCGCGCCTTCAGCTCGTACATGTCGATGTCCTGCATCAGCGAYTCCTTGGCCAGCAGCATCGCCTTCTCGGCCGTGCCGCCGATGCCGATGCCCAGCATGCCCGGCGGGCACCAGCCGGCGCCCATCGTCGGCACCGTCTTGAGCACCCAGTCGACCAGGCTGTCGCTCGGGTTCATCATCACGAACTTGCTCTTGTTCTCGCTGCCGCCGCCCTTGGCCGCGATCTGGATGTCGACCGTGTTGCCCGGCACCAGGCTCATGTGGAYCACSGCCGGSGTGTTGTCCTTGGTGTTCTTGCGCTCGAARTGCGGGTCGGCCACGATGCTCGCGCGCAGCTTGTTCTCGGGGTCGAGGTAGCCGCGGCGCACGCCTTCGTTGACCGCGTCTTCCACGCCGGCCGGGAAGCCCTCGAAGCGCACGYCCATGCCGATCTTCAKGAASACGTTGACGATGCCGGTGTCCTGGCAGATCGGGCGSYKSCCTTCGGCGCACATSYKCGAGTTGGTCAGGATCTGCGCGATCGCATCCTTGGCGGCCGGGCCCTGCTCGGTCTCGTAGGCGCGGGCCAGGTGGGCGATGTAGTCAGCCGGGTGGTAGTAGCTGATGTATTGCAATGCGGCGGCGACGCTGTCAACCAGGTCGGTGTAGCGGATCGAGGTCATGTGGCTATCCCGGAAAGTGGGCGGAACTGCGGAACAATCCGCGCGGGTGGGCGTGGCTGGAAGCCGCGAATTTTACTGAACAGGGGAGATTCCATGCTGAACAGCATCCGGCGCTTCATCGCGTCCGAATCGGCCGGCGGCGTCGTGCTGGCACTGGCCGCGGTCGTCGCCTTGATCGTCAGCAACTCGCCGTGGCACGACGCCTACCAGCGTTTCGTCGGCCTGCCGGGCGAGGTGCGCGTCGGCGGCGACCTGCTGGTGCTGGCCAAGCCGCTGCTGCTGTGGGTGAACGACCTGTGGATGGCGGTGTTCTTCTTCCTGGTCGGGCTGGAGATCAAGCGCGAGCTGCTGGCCGGCGAGCTGGCCTCGGTGCGACAGGCGCTGCTGCCGGCCGGCGCGGCCATCGGCGGCATGGCGGTGCCGGCCCTCATCTACGCGGCGATCAACCTGCGCGACCCGGTGGCGCTGCACGGCTGGGCCATCCCGGCCGCCACCGACATCGCGTTCGCGCTCGGCATCCTGATGCTGCTGGGCTCGCGCGTGCCGGCCTCGCTGAAGGTGTTCCTGACGGCGGTGGCCATCATCGACGACCTGGGCGCGATCGTCGTGATCGCGCTGTTCTACACCGCCGACGTGTCGCTCGCGATGCTGGGCGCCGCGCTGGCCGGCGGCGTCGTGCTGTTCCTGCTGAACCGCGGCCGGGTGAGGAGCGTCGGGCCGTACGTGGTGGTCGGGCTGGTGATCTGGGTTTGCGTGCTGAAGTCGGGCGTGCACGCGACGCTGGCCGGCGTGGCGACGGCGCTGGCGATCCCGTTGCGCGGCGGGGAAGAGGGGCACTCGCCGCTCGAGACCACCGAGCATGCGCTGCACCCGTGGGTGGCCTTCGCGGTGCTGCCGATGTTCGCGTTCGCCAATGCCGGCGTGTCGCTGCAGGGCGTGAGCTTCGCGACGCTGGCGCAGACGGTGCCGCTGGGGATTGCCACCGGGCTGGTGCTGGGCAAGGCGATCGGCGTGTTCGGCGCATCGTGGCTGCTGATCAAGCTGGCCGGCGCCGAGCTGCCGGCCGGTGCCAGCACGCGCCAGTTCTTCGGCGTGTGCGTGCTGTGCGGCGTCGGCTTCACGATGAGCCTGTTCATCGGCGCGCTGGCTTTCGAGGGCCGCGGCGGCGACTACGAGACCCAGGTCAAGCTGGGGGTGCTGTGCGGCTCGCTGGTGGCCGGCATCGCAGGCACGCTGTTGCTGCTCGGCAAGCGGTAGCCCGGATGCCAATCCGGGTGCGGCTGCGCTGAAATGCCCGGAATGTCTTCCGGGCTACGACTCAATGATCGCCTGCGCTCTTGGCCAGCAGCCGGTCGGTCATCGCGATCGCCATCGCCGACAGCAGGAAGGCGCAGTGGATCACCGTCTGCGCGATCAGCACGCGGTCGCTCAGCGCGTCGGCGTTGATGAACGTCTTCAGCAGGTGGATCGACGAGATGCCGATGATCGCGGTGGCCAGCTTCACCTTCAGCACCGAGGCATTGACATGGCTCAACCATTCGGGCTGGTCGGGGTGGCCTTCGAGGTTCATGCGCGACACGAAGGTCTCGTAGCCGCCGACAATCACCATGATCAGCAGGTTGGAGATCATCACCACGTCGATCAGGCCCAGCACCACCAGCATGATGGTGGTTTCGGTCAGCTTGGTGCCCTTGGCGGCCTCGCCGGTGACGCCGACCGCGGTGAACACCGCCTGCAGCGCGTTCTGGTTGCCGAACGCGGCCTCGATCAGGTGCACCAGCTCGACCCAGAAGTGGAACACGTACACCGCCTGCGCCAGGATCAACCCGAGGTACAGCGGCAGCTGCAGCCAACGGCTCATGAAGATGAGGTTGGGCAAGGGGCGCAGCTTGCTGTTGCTGTGGTCGGGGATCTGGGTCATGGGGGTGTGCAGGGATAGTCCGGTTGCCGGAAATTGTAGTTGGCGGACCATCCGGGCAAGACCCGGCGCCGCCGTCAGTCGTTCGTAAGAGCAGCTGTCTATCGTGCGTGCAGAATTCGCAAACCCGCAGAAGGAGACAAGCATGAGTTCCAGCGAACACAAGGTCTACGCGCCGCCGGCCGAGCTGGCGAAGGCCGCCCACGTGTCCGGCATGGCGGCCTACGACAGGCTGTGCGCCGAGGCCGAGGCCGACTACGAAGGCTACTGGGCGCGCCTGGCGCGCGAGCTGGTCAGCTGGAAGACGCCGTTCACGAAGACGCTGGACAGCAGCCAGGCGCCGTTCTTCAAGTGGTTCGAGGACGGCACGCTGAACGTCTCGTACAACTGCCTGGACAAGCAGGTCGAGGCCGGCCTGGGCGACAAGGTGGCCATCATCTTCGAGGCCGACGACGGCAAGGTGACGCGCGTCACCTACCGCGAGCTGCTCGCGCGCACCTGCCGCATGGCCAATGCGCTGAAGTCGCAGGGCGTCCGCAAGGGCGACCGCGTCGTCATCTACATGTCGATGTCCGTCGAGGGCGTGGTCGCGATGCAGGCCTGCGCCCGCATCGGCGCGACGCATTCGGTGGTGTTCGGCGGCTTCTCGGCGCAAAGCCTGCGCGACCGCATCGAGGATGCCGGCGCGGTGATGGTGATCACCGCCGACGAACAGCTGCGCGGCGGCAAGCAGCTGCCGCTGAAGGCCATCGTCGACGACGCGATCGCGCTCGGCGGCTGCGAGAGCATCAAGAGCGTCATCGTCTACCAGCGCACCGGCGGCAAGATCGCGTTCGACGCGAAGCGCGACCGTTGGATGCACGAGCTGACCGATGCCCAGCCCACAACCTGCGAGCCCGAGTGGGTGGGCGCGGAACACCCGCTGTTCCTGCTGTACACCTCGGGCTCGACCGGCAAGCCCAAGGGCGTGCAGCACTCGACCGGCGGCTACCTGCTGCATGCGGCGCTGACGACGAAGTGGACCTTCGACCTGAAGCCCGACGACATCTTCTGGTGCACCGCCGACATCGGCTGGGTCACCGGCCACACCTACATCGCCTACGGGCCGCTCGCGCTGGGCGGCACCGAGATCGTCTTCGAGGGCGTGCCGACCTATCCGGACGCCGGGCGCTTCTGGCGCATGATCCAGGACCACAAGGTCTCGATCTTCTACACCGCGCCGACGGCGATCCGCTCGCTGATCAAGGCCGCCGAGAGCAACGATGCGGTGCACCCGCGCAACTACCGGCTGGGTTCGCTGCGCATCCTGGGTTCGGTGGGCGAGCCGATCAACCCGGCCGCATGGGAGTGGTACCACGAGCACATCGGCGGCGGCCGCTGCCCGATCGTCGACACCTTCTGGCAGACCGAGACCGGCGGCCACATGATCACGCCGCTGCCGGGCGCCACGCCGCTGGTGCCGGGCTCGTGCACGCTGCCGTTCCCGGGCATCATCGCCGCGGTGGTCGACGAGACCGGCAAGGACGTCCCGAACGGGCAGGGCGGCATCCTGGTGGTGAAGAAGCCCTGGCCGTCGATGATCCGCACGATCTACGGCGACCCGGAGCGCTTCAAGAAGAGCTACTACCCGGCCGATTTCCAGGGTCGCTACTACCTGGCCGGCGACGGCGCGATCCGCGACGAGAAGACCGGCTACTTCACGATCACCGGGCGCATCGACGACGTGCTGAACGTCAGCGGCCACCGCATGGGCACGATGGAGATCGAGTCGGCGCTGGTGGGCTGCACCGAGCTGGTGGCCGAGGCCGCGGTGGTCGGGCGTCCGGACGACACCACCGGCGAGGCGATCTGTGCCTTCGTGGTGCTGAAGCGCCCGCGCCCGACCGGCGACGAGGCGAAGGCGATCGCCAAGCAACTGCGCGACTGGGTCGGCAAGGAGATCGGGCCGATCGCCAAGCCGAAGGACATCCGCTTCGGCGACAACCTGCCGAAGACGCGCTCCGGCAAGATCATGCGGCGCCTGCTGCGTTCGGTGGCCAAGGGCGAGGCGGTGACCCAGGACACCAGCACGCTGGAGAACCCGGCCATCCTGGAGCAGCTGGGCCAAGCCTACTGATCCGGTCCGCACCAAGAAAAAGCCCCGCGTCGCGGGGCTTTTTTTCATCTCAGTTGACGCAGATCACTTCAGCGTCAGGATCCACTGGACGAGTTGCTTGGCCTCGGCCTCCGAGACCTGCGTGTTGGCGGGCATCGGGACGGCACCCCAGACACCGGCGCCACCCTTGATGACCTTCTGCGACAGCTTGTCGACGGCGTCCTTCTGGCCGGCGTACTTGGCAGCGACCTCCTTGTAGGCCGGGCCGACGAGCTTCTTGTCGACGGCGTGGCAGGCCATGCAGTTCTTCTTCTGGGCCAGTTCGGGGTTGGCGAAGGCCGGTGCGGCTGCCACGGCGGACAGGGCGACGATCAGCGAAAGCAGCGACTTCATGATTTCCTTCCGAAGGGGTGGGGGCGATCGTGATTTACATTTCGATCACTGTGAGACACAACGAATTCTACGGGGCGCGGTTGACCGTTGCGTTGCGTAGGACAAGCTTCGAGGGCGAGGGCTGACCATGTATTTCGTCGTATTGGGCGTGTTGCTGCTGATCATGAAGGTCGCCGAGGTGGGGCCGGCCGCCGATTGGGGCTGGCTGGCGATCCTGTGGCCGTTCGGCGCGGCCGTCCTGTGGTGGATCTTCGCGGACAAGACCGGCTACACGAAACGGAAGGAAGTCGAGAAGATGGACGCGCGCGTCGCCAAGCGCCGCGAAGAGAGCCTCGCCCACCTGGGCATGGACAAGCGGGGCCGCCGCAAGAAGCGGAAGGTTTGAACGGGGCCCCCCAGGCGGCGCCGGTCGAAGCTCAGTCGATCTTGTCGAGAACAGCCCCCTGGCTCGCGCTGGCGGCGTTCTTGAAGAACTTGGCCATCACGCCGCGGGTATAGCGCGGCGCCGGAGCCTTCCAGGCGGCCCGCCGCTGCGCGAGCACCTCGTCGCTGACGTTCAGCTGCAGCGTCAGCGTGTGCGCATCGATGGTGATCGAATCGCCCTCGTGCACCAGCGCGATGTTGCCGCCGGCATAGGCCTCGGGCGCCACGTGCCCCACCACCATGCCCCAGGTGCCGCCCGAGAAGCGGCCGTCCGTCACCAGGCCGACCGATTCGCCCAGGCCCTGGCCGATCAGCGCGCCGGTCGGGGCCAGCATCTCCGGCATGCCGGGGCCGCCCTTCGGGCCCAGGTAGCGCAGCACCATCACGTCGCCGGCGACGATCTTGCGCGCCATGATGGCCGCGAGCGCCGACTGCTCGTCGTCGAACACCCGCGCCGGGCCGGTGATCACCGGGTTCTTCAGCCCGGTGATCTTGGCCACGCAGCCCTCGGGCGACAGGTTGCCCTTCAGGATCGCCAGGTGGCCCTCGGCATACATCGGCTTGTCGATGGTGCGGATCACGTCCTGGTCGGCGCGCGGCACGTCGGGCACGGCGGCCAGGTTCTCRGCCACCGTCTTGCCGGTGATCGTCATGCAGTCGCCGTGCAGCAGGCCGGCCTTCAGCAGCACCTTCATCACCTGCGGGATGCCGCCCGCGCGGTGCAGGTCGACCGCCAGGTACCTGCCCGAAGGCTTCAGGTCGCACAGCACCGGCACCTTGCGGCGCACGCGCTCGAAGTCGTCGATCGTCCAGTCGACGCCCGCCGCATGCGCGATCGCCAGGAAGTGCAGCACCGCGTTGGTCGAGCCGCCGGTCGCCATGATCACCGCCACCGCGTTCTCGATGGCCTTCTTCGTGACGATGTCGCGCGGCTTCAGGTCATTGCGCACCGCCTCGACCAGCGCCTTCGCGGCCGCCTTCGCGGTGTTGGCGGTCTCGTCGTGCGGGTTGGCCATCGTGCTGCTGTAGGGCAGGGCCATGCCCAGCGCCTCGAACGACGAGCTCATCGTGTTGGCGGTGTACATGCCGCCGCACGATCCGCTGCCGGGGATGGCGCGGCGCTCGATCTCGCAGAAATCCTGCTCGCTCATGTTGCCGGCGGTGAACTGGCCGACCGCCTCGAACACGCTGACGATGTTCAGGTCCTGGCCCTTGTAGCGGCCTGGCAGGATGGTGCCGCCATAGACGTAGATCGCCGGCACGTTGGCGCGCAGCATGCCCATCATGCCGCCGGGCATGTTCTTGTCGCAGCCGCCGACCACCAGCACGCCGTCCATCCACTGGCCGCCCACGCAGGTCTCGATGCAGTCGGCGATCACCTCGCGCGACACCAGGCTGTACTTCATGCCCTCGGTGCCCATCGCCATGCCGTCGCTGATGGTCGGCGTGCCGAAGATCTGCGCGTTGCCGCCGGCCTCCTCGATACCGGCCACCGCCGCGTCGGCCAGCTTCTGCAGGCCCGAGTTGCACGGCGTGATCGTCGAATGGCCGTTGGCCACGCCGATCATCGGCTTCTTGAAGTCGCCTTCCTCGTAGCCGAGCGCGTAGTACATGGACCGGTTGGGCGCGCGCGCGACGCCTTCGGTGATGTTCTTCGACCGGCGGTTGATGGGGGTGCTCATCGCGGGTGTCTCCTGGCAGGGGGCTCGGTGGGAAGCCGCCAGTATCGGCCGCGTGCAGAATGTCGTCCAATATATCCAGCGCCATCCATTGATATGCCTGCTGTATGAATGACGACTCCCGCGTGCCGCTGCCGGCGATCGAGCTGCGCGCCTGGCGCCAGTTCCTGGTGCTGGCCGACACGCTGCATTTCACGCAGGCGGCGCAGCGCCTGAACATGACGCAGCCGCCGCTGACGCTGGCGATCCGCCAGCTCGAGTCGCGCCTGGGCACGGCGCTGTTCGAGCGCACGCGCCGCCGCGTCGCGCTGACGCCGGYCGGGCAGGCCCTGGTGTCGCCGGTGCGGCAGCTGCTGCAGCAGGCCGCGGCGCTGGCCGACGTGGCGTCCGCGGCCGGCAGCGGCGCGGTCGGGCGGGTGCGGCTCGGCTTCGTGTCGACGGTCGGCTTCGGGCCCTTGCCGGGCTGGCTGCGCGATTTCCGGGTCGCGGAGCCGGGCATCAGCATCGTGCTGCGCGAGGCGACCACCGACGTGCAGCTGCTGGCGCTCGCGCAGGGCGAAGCCGATGCCGGCTTCGTGCTGCACGCGCCCGGCATCGCGCCCGGCAGCGGCCTGCAGCGCCTGTCTCTGGGCACCGAGCCGCTGGTGCTGGCCTTGCCGGACACCTCGCCGCTGGCCACGGCGCGCCGTCTCACGCCGCAGGCGCTGCTGGCCCAGCCGCTGATCATCTTCCCGCGCGCCATCGCGCCGTCGATCCACGATGCGGTGTTCGCGTTCTACCACCGGCATGGCGCGACGCCGGTGATCGGCCAGGAGGCGATCCAGATGCAGACCATCGTCAACCTGGTGTCGGCCGGCCTCGGCCTGGCCTGGGTGCCGGAGTCGGTGACGCAGCTGCAGCGCGCCGGCGTCGTGTACCGGCACGTGCCGCCGTCGCTGGCCGACAGCGCGCCGCGGTCCGAGACCAGCCTGGTGTGGCGCGGCGATGCCGGCCCGGTGGTCGAGCGTTTCGTGCGCTTCGTCGGCGCGTCGATGCCGGGCTGAGCGGCGGCTGAGGTATCGTTCGCCCCCATGCTTGTCCACCCGCATTTCAATCCCGTCGCCGTGCAGATCGGCCCGCTGGCCATCCACTGGTACGGCATCACCTACCTGGTCGCCTTCGGGCTGTTCCTGTGGCTGGCCTCGATCCGCGTGCGCCAGGCGCAGTTCGCGCAGGCCGGCTGGACGCGCCGCGACGTCGAGGACCTGCTGTTCTACGGCGTGATGGGCGTCGTGATCGGCGGCCGGCTCGGCTACGTGCTGTTCTACAAGCCCGGCTACTATGCAGCGCACCCGCTGGAGATCTTCGCGGTCTGGAAGGGCGGCATGGCCTTCCACGGCGGCCTGCTGGGCGTGATCGCCGCGATGGGGCTGTTCGCGCGGCTGCGCAAGCGCCCGTTCTGGCAGGTCACCGACCTGATCGCGCCCTGCGTGCCGACCGGCCTCGCGTCCGGGCGCATCGGCAACTTCATCAACGGCGAGCTGTGGGGCCGCTTCAGCGATCCCGACCTGCCCTGGGGCATGGTGTTCCCCGACTCCGGCAGCATGCTGCCGCGCCATCCGTCGCAGCTCTACCAGTTCGGCATGGAAGGGCTGCTGCTGTTCGGCGTCCTGTGGTGGTTCGCGCGCAAGCCGCGGCCGATGGGGCAGGTGTCGGGCGTCTTCCTGATCGGCTACGGCCTGTGCCGCTTCGTCGCCGAGTTCTTCCGCGAGCCGGATGCGTTCCTCGGGCTGCTGGCCTTGAACATGAGCATGGGCCAGTGGCTGTGCGTGCCGATGGTGCTGGCCGGCATCGTGCTGTGCGTCTGGTCGGCACGGCGCGGCCTGGGCAGCGACGGCAGCAAGGTGGCCGCATGAGGCAGGTCTTCTTCGATACCGAAACCACCGGCCTGAGCCCGGAGTCCGGCGACCGCATCATCGAGATCGGCTGCGTCGAGATGGTGAACCGGCGCTTGACCGGCAACAACAAGCACTTCTACGTCAACCCCGAGCGCTCGAGCCACGAGGACGCCGTCAAGATCCACGGGCTGACCGACGAGTTCCTGGCCGACAAGCCGCTGTTCTCGGCCATCGCCGACGAGCTGATGGACTACCTGTCGGGCGCCGAGATCATCATCCACAACGCAGGCTTCGACGTCGGCTTCATGAACGCCGAGTTGCGCCGGCTCGGCCGCCAGCCGTTCCCGGAGCACGTTTCGGGCGTCAGCGACAGCCTGCTGATGGCGCGCGAGATGTTCCCCGGCAAGTCGAACTCGCTGGACGCGCTGTGCAAGCGCCTGGAAGTCGACAACTCGAACCGCTCGCTGCACGGCGCGCTGCTCGACGCCGGGCTGCTTGCCGAGGTCTACATCCGCATGACGCGCGGGCAGAACTCGCTGGTGATCGATGCGGGCACCTCGTCGACGCAGGACATCGTCGTCGCGGCCATCGACCTGGCCTCGTTCGACCTGCCGGTGCTGCTGGCCGACGAGGATGAACTCGCGGCGCACGAGAAGCAGCTGGCCGACCTCGACAAGGCTTCCGGCGGCAAGACGKCATGGCGCCAGCTTGTGGCATAATCCAAGGCTTCGCAGCGATGCGAGGTTCTGCAACAGAGCCGAAAAATCGGGCGGTTAACTCAGTGGTAGAGTGCCACCTTCACACGGTGGAAGTCGCAGGTTCGAACCCTGCACCGCCCACCACCCGATCCAGAAGAAGGCAGCGTCCCGCGACACTGCCTTTTTTGCTTTTCGGGCGGCTATAGTTCCCCGCGCAGCACGCCGTTTCCTTCACCTTGCGACCGGCCGGTCGCTCACGGTACCGAGGCCATGCCCCCGACCCTCATCCAACGGGCCAGAACCCTGGCCGTGCTGTACACGCTCGGCGTGGCCGCCGCCGCATCCGCCGGCCCGATCGAAGGCGACCTGTTCGGCTACAAGCTGGCCGCGCCCTACACGCCCGGCGAGGCCACGCTGCAGCGCACGCGCGTGTCGCCGATGGTCGAGATGCTGGTCGACAGGCCCGAGAAGGGCAGCGAGTTCAAGGCGATCGAACTGCTGGCCACGCCGAAGAGCCTGCTGCTGATCAGCGTGCACGGCGTCGCCGATTTCCCCGACGAGGCCCAGGCGCGCGCCTTTGCGGCGCGCCAGGCGGCCCAGGTCAACGCCGCCTATGGCGACAAGTGCCCGAAGAGTCCGTCGTTCATGAACGACGTGCTGAAGCTGGCCTGCCCGGGCGGCATCGAGCTGTCGGTGTCGTACTACCCGCCCGACGCGGCGCGCACCCAGCACAAGGTGCACCTGGGCCTGCGCCTGTCGCCCGACAGCGAAGGCGGACGCCGCCTGAACCGCCTGGCGGAACAGGAATCGACCACCCCGGCGGCTGCCGCGGCCAGCGATGTGGATTCGGCGCAACGCGGCGACGCCAAGCCCAGGTCCGACTCCCCGCCGATCAAATAGATGGAAATGGCGCCCGAAGCGCGTCCATCTTCGAAACCGCACAACTCGCCATCGCTTGATCTGGCCGGCTTTTGCCGTGCTGATTCGCCAATCGAATCAAGTACTTATCGCTAGCAAACTGCGGTTTTGTAGCGAGCGCCTACGAGTCTGTAACCAAGCCTGAAACGTGTTTGGCGTCGGATAAGTCCTACGCCAACCCATCGTGAAGTCCGATGGAAGGCGGGATCCCCCTATGCCACCCCCTCGAACAAGGGGGGTCTTGCTGCATTCCGACACTTGCAAAAACAAAAGCCCCTGATCTGACGCCTCGTAACAGGCGATACCCCCGGTCGTTCAATGATTCGTCCCAGCCGTCGAAACAGGGATGCCACGTATCGACGGGCGCAGGGATTGGCCCGGCGTTTAGGTTGGCTTAGGAGCTACGTAATGAGTTGGTTTCAGAAGGTGTTGGGCGCGTTCTGCGTGACGGCCGTGCTGGCCGGATGCGGCGGGTCTTCGACGGATCAGGAAACGACGGATGCGGCCGCGGGCGGCACGTCCGAATCGGCGCAGGCCTTGATCGGTACGCGCTACACGCTGACGGTGTCGGGCCAGGCCGGCGGCCTGATCGGCACGCAGCCCTCGGGCATCGTCTGCGGCGAAGGCAACACCCAGTGCACGGCGACGTTCGCGGCCGGCACGCAGGTGATGATCGGTTCGCGCGCCAGCAGCGGCTACACCTTCAAGGGCTGGAGCGGTGGCTCGTGCACGGGCACCGCGTTCTGCTACGTGACGATGAACCAGAACCGCACGGTCGTCGGCAGCTTCGTCTCGAACACGGCGCCGACTCCTACGCCGACCCCGACCCCCACCCCGACGCCGACCCCCACGCCGACGCCGACCTACTACAACCTCGGCTTGACCGTCACCGGCAGCGGCTCGCTGACGTCCAGCCCGGCCGGCGTGTCGTGCAGCGCCTCGTGCACCAGCGTCTTCCTGTCGGGCACGCCCGTCACGCTGATCCCGGCGGCCGCCAACGGCTACACCTTCAGCGGCTGGAGCGGCGCCTGCTCGGGCACCGGCACCTGCACCGTCCAGATGAACGCGGCGGCTGCGGTCGGTGCGTCCTTCACGGCCACCAGCAGCGGCGGCACCGGCGGCACCGGCGGCACGGGCACGGCCCCGGGCGTCGGTACCGGCAAGGCGTACTTCGTCGCGACCACCGGCAGCGACAGCAACGCCGGTACCCTGGCGGCTCCGTTCAAGACCCTCAACAAGGCGGTCGGCCTGGCCAGCGCCGGCGACACCATCGACGTGCGCGCCGGCACCTACACCGAGAGCGTCGTCATCCGCCGCCCCGGCAGTGCCACCGCCTGGGTCACGCTGCGCGGCTACAACGGCGAGCGTCCGGTGATCAAGAGCACGAGCTCGGGCCCGACGGTCTACTTCTACAACTCGGCCTGCGATGAAGACGCCGTCGGCAGCGCCAGCGGCAACACCGATTGCCTGGCGATGTACTGGGTGGTGACGGGCCTGGAGATCCAGGGCAGCGCCTCCGGTGGCGGCGACGGCAACGCGATCAAGATCGACACGCCGAAGGTCAAGCTGGTCGGCAACCGCCTGTGCTGCAGCGTGGCCGACATCGTCAAGCTGGTGCGCACGTCGAACGACGTCGAGGTGCTGGACAACGAAATCTGGCAGGACGCGTCCATCGTCAAGCCGGGCACCAATGCGCAGGGCGTCGACATCGTCGGAGCCGACCGCACCCGCGTCGCCGGCAACTACATCCACGACGTGCCGGACATCGGCGTCTACGCCAAGGGCAATGCCCGCAACACGATCTTCGAGAACAACCGCCTCGTCAACATCGGCAGCTCGGCCAACGGCCATGCGCTGATGCTGGGGCAGGAGACCGATGCGGACCGCCTGGTCGACGGCACCTACGAGACCTATGACGGCATCGTCCGCAACAACGTCGTGATCGGGTCCACCTGGGCCTGCCTCGCGACCTCGTCGTCGAGCAATGCCCGCTTCTACAACAACAGCTGCTACGACACCGGCAAGCTGATGCACGGTTCGATCTTCCTCTCCAACGAGTCGGAGATCGGCCAGGCCGGCACCAACATCTACTTCGGCAACAACATCATCTACGGTTCGTCGGCCAAGCCGGTGGTGAAGATCGGTTCCGGCGCCATGACCGACTACAAGACGCTGGTCTTCGACCACAACGTCTACTACACGAGCAACGGTGCCCCGACCTTCTCGAGCGACAACTTCTCCGGCATCAACTTCGCGTCCTGGCTCACCCAGTACAAGTCGCTGAGCGGCCGCGACGACACCGGCAGCAAGGTGGCCGATCCGAAGTTCTCCGCGACCACGGGCAGCACCCCGCTGACCCTGGCCACCGGCAGCCCGGCGATCGATGCCGGTGCCAACACGACGCTGGTGCCGAAGGACATCCGCGGCGTGCAGCGCGCACAAGGCGCGAGCACCGACATCGGGGCTTACGAGTACTGACGTCAATCCGGCGCCGGCGGTCCTGCCGGCGCCTTCTTCCGATCAACACAGTGCGGCCACAAGGGCTGCGCGAAGCCCAGCCCGGCGATCAAGACGATCGGGCCTGGACCGGGCTTGTCTGGAGCTAGGCAATGAATAGCGTGAACAAGGTGTTCGGTGCGATGTCGCTGGCAGTGATGCTGGCGGCGTGCGGCGGCGGCAAGAGCGACAGCGTCGCGTCGACCGACGTCGACCCCGAACTGGCAGCTGCCGGCGTGACCGAGAGCGCGCAGGCGCTCAGCAGCAGCTACTACCCCAGCCGCCCGATCACCGTCACGGTGACCGGCCCCGGCATGGTGGGCAACATGGTGAGCGGTGTGCTCGGCCCGATGAACTGCGGCAACGGCGGCACCGCCTGTTCCGTGAGCTACAGCAGGTACACCTCGGTGCTGCTGGGCGCGTTGCCCAACACCGGCATGGTGTTCCTCGGCTGGGGCGGCGCCTGCTCCGGCACCGCCAACACCTGCACGCTGGACAACAGCCAGGCCCGCAACGTGACGGCCAAGTTCGGCTCGGCGACGACCACGCCGCCGACCACGCCCAGCACGGTGCGCCTGAGCGTCTCCACCAGCGGCTCCGGCACCGTGACGACGCCGTACGGCGGCATCGCCTGCGGCACCGACTGCACGGAAGACCTGACGCCCGGCGTCTCGGTCACGCTGACCGCGAACCCGGCCACCGGCTACAAGCTGAATGCCTGGGGCGGCRACTGCGCCGGCAGTGCCAGCACCTGCACCGTGACGATGAGCCAGGCGCGCAACATCAGCGCCGCCTTCGTCGTCGCGGCCGACACCACGGCTCCCACGGTGTCCAGCGCGACGCCGTCTGCCGGTGCGACCAACGTGGCCGTCACGGCACCGGTGAAGGTCACCTTCAGCAAGACGCTGAACTGCGACACGGTGTCGGGCCAGACCTTCAAGGTCGGCTCGGTCTCCGGCACCATCTCGTGCAGCGGCAACACCGCCACCTTCACGCCGGTTGCGGCGCTGTCGACGGCGTCGAACTACCCGGTGGCCCTGGGCACCGGCAGCGCCGGCATCAAGGACACCGCCGGCAATGCGCTGACCGGCACCAGCAGCTGGACCTTCACGACCGAGGCCGGCACGACCACGACGCCGCCGACCACGCCGCCGTCCACCGGCACCGGCGCCTTCAGCTTCCTGGCCTACGGCGACAGCCGCTCGGGCAACGGCTGCGGCGGCAATGCCGTGCACATCGGCCTGGTGAACCGCATGGTCAACGAACCGGCCGCCTTCGTCTTCAACCTGGGCGACATGGTGACCGGCTACGACAAGTCGACCAACTGGGTGCAGCGCGGCGATTGCCCGAGCGATGCCTCGAAGGGCAGCTTCAAGGAGATCATCGCCCCGCTGCAGACCAAGACGCCGGCCGCGGGCCTGCCGACCTACTACTTCCCGGTGGTCGGCAACCATGACGACAACTTCGGCGACGGCTGGTACCCGGACAAGTTCGGCAACGGCTTCTGCGACGTGTTCGACCCGAAGAAGATCGGCATCCCGAACCATACGCAGAACAAGGCCTACTTCAAGGACTGGACGACCGCGAGCGTCACCCACTTCACCGACGACCAGTTCTACCAGCTGGCCTGCGCGAAGACCCGCAGCGGCGTCTACCCGGACTACATGTACTACTCGTTCGACTACAAGGGCACGCACTTCGTGGTGCTGCGCCTGAACTCGGACTACTACGACCTGACCGAGTGCTCGAGCAACTGCACGGCCGCCAACGAAAGCAACTACGACGCGTACTACTACAAGCACCAGCTCGACTGGCTGCGCTACGACCTGGCGCAAGCCGCGGCCAACAGCGCGATCCAGAACACCATCGTGCTGATGCACGCGCCGCTGATCTCCTATTCGGACGGCCATGCGCCCAACGCCTCGTGGCCGACGCTGATCAAGGACTTCAGCAAGTACGCCAAGGTCAAGATGGTGATCTCGGGCCACAGCCACGTGTACGAGCGCTCGGTGCCGGTGTATGCCGATGCGACCAACCCGAACGGCGTGCGCGACGATGCCAAGGGCACCGTCTACACGGTGACCGGCGGCGGCGGCTCGGCGCTGGCCGGCTTCAAGACGATCGGCCCGCTGAACGCGAAGGCGACGGCCGCGTACCACTACCTGCGCATCGACGTGGACGGCGCGAAGGTCAATGTGAAGACCATCGGCCAGGACGGCGCGGTGCTCGACACCTTCAGCACGCGCTGATCGCTTCTTCTGCATGAAAGGGCCCGGGCCGTGCATCGCACGACCCGGGCTTCGTGACTTGTTGCCGGCCGTCATCTGTCAGAGCTGACGACTGGTAACAGGCGGGGATTCCGGCCTCGCTTTTTGACCTTAACCGGACGGCCTGCCCCGCCGAAAGTACGGGCTTCACGGCGATCGCTGCGATGGGGCAGGGACGGACGTGGTCGGGATCTGATACATGAATGCGATGACGAGGATGGCTGGCGCGATCGCGCTGGCGACGCTGCTGGCGGCCTGCGGTGGCGGCAACGGAGGAGGTCACGAGGGTGGCAACGGCAGTGCGGCGGACAACGCCGCGGTGCCGGTGGCCGAGGCGCCGGTCGCCGATGCACCGGCCGCCGACGTGCCGGTCGCCGGGACGTCCGCGGATGCGGTCGATCCGTCGGCCATCATCCCGGGCGGCAGCGCGTCGGTGCACACGGACGGCATCGAGAGCGCGACCGCCGCCGTCACCCAGACCGCCGACCCGGCCTGGGTGCCGACCTGGGACGATGCGGTGCTGGATGCGTACTACCCGAACCGGCCGCTGACGCTGCAGGTCAGTGGTGCCGGTTCGGTGACCAACGTCGCGCACGGCGACGCCGGCCCCTTGTGCACGACCGGCGCGACCTGCGTGCTGAAGTACGGCAAGTACGAGACGGTGACGCTGGTCGCCTATGCCAAGCCCGGCATGGCGTTCCGCGGCTGGAGCGGCGGCTGCATCGGCGCCGGCATGGCCAGCACCTGCAAGATCACCAACAGCGTCGCACACACCGTGCTGGCGGTGTTCACCCCCGCCTGAGCGCCTGGAATCGCCCGTGCCGCCCCTAAACTGGCGGCATGGCACAGGACCCCACACCCACCCCCGACGAAGCCCGGCTGGCGCCGCGCGCCGCCGAGCTGCGTGCGCTGCTGCAGCAGCATGCGTACCGCTACTACGTGCTCGACGAGCCGCAGATCCCGGACGCCGAGTACGACAAGCTCTTCCAGGAGCTGCAGGCCCTCGAGGAAGCGCACCCCGCGCTGCTGACGGCCGACTCGCCGACGCAGCGCGTGATCGGTGCGGTGCTGCCGTGGCTGACACCGGTGCACCACGTCGTGCCGATGCTGTCGATCACGACGGAGACGGACACCACCGAGGGCGGCGCGATCGCCTTCGACGCCCGCGTGCGTCGCGAGCTGGGGCTGAAGGAGGGCGACCCGCCCGTCGACTACAACGCCGAGCTGAAGTTCGACGGCCTGGCCATCAACCTGCGCTACGAAGCCGGTGTGCTGATCCAGGCAGCTACGCGCGGTGACGGCGAGACCGGTGAGGACGTCACGCACAACGTGCGCACCATCGGGCAGATTCCGTTGCGACTACAGGGCGAGGCCCCGCTGGTGCTGGAGGTGCGGGGCGAGGTCTACATGCGCCGCGACGCCTTCGAGGCGCTGAACGAGCGTCAGCGCAGCAAGGGCGAGAAGACCTTCGTGAACCCGCGCAACACGGCTGCCGGGGCCATTCGCCAGCTCGATTCGAACCAGGCGCGCGACAAGCCACTGAGCTTCTATGCCTATGGCTTGGGCGAGGTGCAGGGCTGGGCGCTGCCGGCGACGCAGTCGGGCTTGCTGGATGCGCTGGCGGCCTTCGGCTTGCCGGTCAATGAACTGCGCACGGTGGCGTCCGGCACGGCCGGCCTGGTCGCCTTCCACCAGCGCGTGGCCGAGGCACGCGACGGCCTGCCCTTCGATATCGACGGTGTCGTCTACAAGGTCAATTCACGCGAGCAGCAGCAGCAGCTGGGATTCAAGACCCGCGAACCGCGCTGGGCCGTGGCCCACAAGTACCCGGCCCAGGAGCAGGTGACGACGCTGCTGGCGATCGACGTGCAGGTGGGCCGCACCGGCAAGCTGACGCCGGTGGCGCGGCTGGATCCGGTGTTCGTCGGCGGCACGACGGTCAGCAATGCGACGCTGCACAACGTTTTCGAGATGCGCCGCAAGGGCGTGCGCGTGGGTGACCGGGTCATCATCCGCCGCGCCGGCGACGTGATTCCCGAGGTGGTTGGCAGAGTGACGGATGTTGCAGTTGCTGGCCAGGCCCGCGCGGACTTTGCAGCGGCCGATGTCGTGCGCGCGACCGCTCGCGAGCCCTATGTGCCGAATTTCCGTATGCCGCCTCTTTGCCCGGTCTGCAAGAGCGCGGTGATCCGCGAGAAGGGCGGCATCGAATACCGCTGCACCGGCGGCGTCTTCTGCCCAGCGCAGCGCAAGCAGGCGATGCTGCATTTCGCCGGCCGCCGTGCAATGGACATCGAGGGCCTGGGCGACAAGCTGGTCGACCAGCTCGTCGATGCGGGGATCGTGCTGAGCCTGCCGGGCTTGTACAAGCTCGGCGTCGCAAAGCTGGCCGCGCTGGATCGCATGGCCGACAAGAGCGCGCAGAACATCGTCGACGCGCTGGAGAAGAGCAAGACGCCGACGCTCGCGCGCTTCCTGTTCTCGCTGGGCATCCGCCAGGTCGGCGAGACGACCGCGAAGGACTTGGCGCGCCACTTCGGCGCACTCGAGAAGCTGATGGCCGCGAGCGTCGAGCAACTGCTGGAGGTGCCCGACGTCGGGCCGATCGTCGCGGCCAGCGTTCACACCTTCCTGGCACAGCCGCACAACCGCGAGGTCATCGAGCAGTTGCTGGCCGCTGGCGTACAGCCGAAGGAAAGCGCCGGCGAGGCCGACGACCGCCCTCGCCCGCTGCTGGGCAAGACCTTCGTGCTGACCGGCACGCTGCCGACCTGGTCGCGCGACGAGGCCAAGGACGCGATCGAGGCGGCAGGCGGCAAGGTGTCGGGCTCGGTGTCGAAGAAGACGCACTACGTCGTCGCCGGCGAAGAGGCGGGCAGCAAGCTCGACAAGGCGCGCGAGCTGGGGGTCGAGGTGATCGACGAAGCCGCGCTGCGGGCGCTTCTCCCGTGACGGAACCCCGGATTGTCATCCGGGCTACGAGGGTGTTGCAGCCCGGATGTCAATCCGGGGAGGGCGGTCAGGGTGCCACCGCATGCACCGCCACCGCCAGCACGGCCAGGCACCACACGATCAAGGCCCCCGCCGGCAGATCGAACGCCGACGACAGCGCCAGCCCGATCGCATAGCCCAGCACGCCGATGCCATAGGCCAGCGCCAGCCGCCGTCCCTCGGGGTGCTTGCGCGTGCCCAGGCTCGGCACGATCAGCGTCGCGAACACCAGGTAGACGCCCACCAGCTGCACCGACACCGTGACCGCCAGCGCGAACAGCAGGTAGAAGCCCGCGCGCTCGACCAGCGCCCGCGCGCCGAACCACAGCCCGAGGATCGCGAGCGTCGCCACCAGGGGGATCGCCAGCTGCGCATAGCCCACCCACAGGATCTGCCCGGCCAGCAGGTCGCGCAGGTGCTCGCCGCCGTGCGGGTTCTTCGCCAGCAGCAGGATGCCGGCCGTCGCCGCCAGCACGAACAGCACGCCGATCTGCGCTTCCTGGACGTCGGGCCACTTCTTCTCGGTCCAGGTGAGCAGCAGCGCGCCGGCCAGCGCCGCCAGTGCCGCCGCCACCTGCACCTGCCAGCCGCCCGGGTCGATGTCCAGCATGCCGGCGACGATGACGCCCAGCGCGGCGATCTGCGCGATCGCCAGGTCGATGAAGACGATGCCCTTGCGCAGCACCTGCGCGCCCAGCGGCACGTGCGTGGCCACCACCAGCAGCCCGGCCGCGAACGCCGGCGCGAGGATCGCGAAGTCGATCGGCGCGACCGTCATTTGGCGGCCTCCAGCAGCAGCGCGAGGCTGCTGTCGAACAGGCCGAACAGGTCGCCGGCCTTGTCGTTGCCGCCGACCGTGAAGGGCAGGGCGACGGCCGGGATCTTCGCGTGCTCGGACAGCCACTTCGACGCGCGCGGGTCTTCGTACGCGGCGCGCACCACCATCTTTGCCGGCTGCTGCGCGAGCAGCGCGCTCAGCTCGGTCAGGTGGCCGGCGCTCGGCTCGACGCCGGGCTTGGGCTCGAGCGTGCCGATCTCGCGCACGCCCAGCCAGTTCCACAGGTAGCCCATGTTCTTGTGGTGCGCGACCACCGTGACGCCCTTCAGCGGCCGGGCCTGTTGCTCCCACTTCTGCAGCGCGGCCGTCCAGCGCGCGTTGAAGTCCTGCAGCCGCTGCTGGTAGGTCGCGGCATTGGCGGCGTCGAGCTGCGCCAGGCGTGCGCCGAGCGCCGCCGCCACCTTCGCGATGTTGCGCGGGTCCTGCTGGATGTGCGGATTGCCCTGCGCATGCACGTCGCCGTCGCCGCGGTCCAGGCGCGTGGGCACTTCCAGCGGCGTGACGAAGCGCCCGGCCTCGAACATCGCCGGCGCGCCCGGCGCCAGCTTCGCATTGCCCGACTGCTGGACCAGCACCGGCAGCCAGCCGATCTCGAGCTCCATGCCGGTGCACACCAGCAGGTCGGCGCCGCGCACGCGGGCGATCAGGCTGGGCCGGGCCTCGATGTGATGCGGGTCCTGCAATGCCGTGGTGGCCGACGAGACGTTCAGCTTGTCGCCGCCCAGTTCCTTGGCGAGCGCGGCCCATTCGGGCTCGCACGCGACGACGTTCAGCGCGGCGTGCGCATTCAGCGCGAGGCCGGCCAGCGCGGCCAGGCCCAGGGTCTTCAGAAGGGTTCTCATGCGGTGTCCTAGAACGAATGGGCACCATGGGCACCGAGGCTCATGATGTATTGCAGGAAGAGCTGGCGGTCGGTCGCATCGGCGCGGCTGCGGTCGCTGGCCAGCTGCAGGCGGAAGCGGCTGAATTCGGACAGCGAGTAGTCGACCATCAGCGTGCTGCGCGACGGCTTCGCGCCCTGCAGCACCGGCAGGTCGGCGGCGGCGAGCGTGCCGTTGTCGACCAGGCCGATGCGCGGGCTGCCGGAATCGAGCCGGTCGTAGCGCGCGCCGACGCGCCACTGCGGCATGAACTGGTAGACCGCCTGCACGTACCAGCCGCTCTGCGTGCTGCGGTAGTCGCCGAGCGCCGTGCCCTGCGACAGCGAGCCGTCCTCGGTGCGGCGGAAGTACTCGCCCTGCAGCTTGAGGTTCTCGCGCGTCGCGTTGCCGCCGGGGGCCCACTTGTAGATCGCGTCCGCGACCCAGGTGCGGCTGTGGCCGCTGAAGGACGCGCCGTGGTCGTCGCCGTTCGCGTCCAGGTCTTCGTAGCGGCGGTCTTCGGCGCGCTGGCGCAGGTACGACAGGCCGGCGCGCCAGCTGGCGCTGTCGCCGATGTCGTCGCCCAGGTGCGCGAACACGGCGGCCGAGCCGATGCCGTTGCGGCCGGTGTCGTTGCCGGGGAAGGTGGCGCCCGAGCCGATCTCGGCCCCGAGCTCGATGAAGCGCTCGGTGGGGGCCAGCCAGTGCAGGTGCAGGCCGTCGGTCTTCAGCGGGCCGCCGAAGAAGGCCTGGTAGGCGAGCGGCGCGTCGACGAAATCCCAGGCGTGCGCATGCTGGCTGTTCAGGTAGCCGATCGACGACAGGAAGCGGCCGCCCTTCAGCGTCGCGCCGTCGAACAGGCCCTGGCGCTCGAACACCGCCTCCTCGACGCTGACGCTGTCGTCGCCCGTCAGCGAGAAGGTCAGGTGCCCGGAGAAGGTCGGATCGATCGTCGCGGCAAGACCCAGCTCGGATTCGCCGAGCTGGAAGCTGCGCTTGCCCGGGCCGACCTCGCCGCCCGACGGCATGAAGCCTTGCAGGCGGTAGCGTGCCGGGTCCTGCGACAGGTTGGCATAGGTGCCGTTGAGGATCAGCGAGACGGCCGGGTTGAAGGCGGATGCCGATGGCGCGGTGGCCGTGGCGGGTGGTGCGGCGGGTGCTTCGGCGGCGGCGGCCGGCGGCGGGGCGGCCTGCTGCAGCTGCTGGAGGCGGCGTTCCAGGGCCTGGATGCGGGCCTCGTAGGATTGGCGCAGCTCGGAGATCTCGTTCTTCAGCTGGTCGATGTCGGAGGCGGACTGGGCGTTCGCGCCCGGCCAGGCCAATGCGGCGGCGAGGCCCAGGCCGGACCCCAGGCGCGTGGCCCAGGTGCGGTGGATGTGCATGAGAGTCGTCCTGCAGGCGTGTCTGCCGGGTGATCGGTGGCCGGCTCGCGCGCGAGGGGCGCGGCGGCAGCGGAACGTCGGTTCAGCCGAGCCGTGCCGGGGGCCCGCGGGCCAGGAAGGCCGGCGTCGTGACGCCGGCCCGGGTGGGTGCGGGCATCGGCACGGCGGCTGGCACGGCTTGGACGTCGGCGCGCCAGTCGAAGTGCGCCGGCATCGCGGTGTCGAGCTGCGCGAACGCGAGGCAGGCTTCGCACACCTTGTCGGACTGGCTCTGGCGTTCCTTGCCGGGCTGGCCGCCGGTCTGCGCGGGCAGGCCGTGCGACAAGGCGTGCGCCATCCACAGCTGCGGGGTCAGCAGGACCGACCCGACCAGCAGGGCCAGGCGCAGGGAGCGGAGGAAGGCAGTCACGGTGGTGGTCGCAAGCGGCCCGAAAATAGCACACGCCGGCAGGGTGCTGCGCGATTCACCGAGAATGCGGGATCGAACCGATGAGCTTCGGGACGCTTTGAAAAAGGACCCAGACCGATGAGCGTGCGCGAGATCCTGAAGATGGGCGACCCCCGGTTGCTGCGCGTGGCCCCGCCGGTGCGCCGCGACCAGCTGGGCACGCGCGAGATGGAGCAGCTGATCGCCGACATGTTCGACACCATGCACGATGCCAATGGCGCCGGGCTGGCGGCACCGCAGATCGGCGTCGACCTGCAGCTGGTGATCTTCGGCTTCAAGAACAACACCCGCTATCCCGATGCGCCGGCGGTGCCCGAGACGGTGCTGATCAACCCGGTGATCACGCCGCTGTCCGACGCGGTGGAGGATGGCTGGGAAGGCTGCCTGTCGGTGCCGGGGCTGAGGGGCGTGGTGCCGCGCCATGCGCGCATCCGCTACACCGGTCTGGACCCCGAGGGCAACGTGATCGATCGCGAGGCCGAGGGTTTCCACGCGCGCGTGGTGCAGCACGAGTGCGACCACCTGATCGGCAAGCTTTACCCGTCTCGCATCAAGGATTTCAGCCAGTTCGGGTTCACGAGCGTGCTGTTCCCCGACCTCGATCCCAACGACGACGATTGAATGACGGCCCCGGATTGGCATCCGGGCTACCCCAGTATTCGTAGCCCGGATGCCAATCCGGGATCGCGCTACACGACGCCAGAGCACGCGCAGCGAAGCGACCCATCAAGCAACGCGCCGGGGAACCGGCTTTGCCGGGCCCCTGGCGTGGCGCCCCTTGGGGGCAGGAGCGAAGCGACTGGGGGGCTGTCACTCCATGAAGAAACGTTTCTGGCGTCAGCCACAAAGGACCCCCGCGCGTTGTGCGCTCAGGAACCTCACCGGTTCCGCGCGGTCCCACCAGACCGTGACCATGCAACGTGAGGAGGTCGCCGTGCCCCGAAGCACCCGAAACGCTACACCCGCCCGCATGGGCACCCCGGCCGCGCGCTGGCTGGGGCTCGTGATCGGCCTGATGCTGGTCTCCCTGCTGGCACTGTTCGCGCAGCCCGCCCGCGCCGCCGACGACGATCCTCCGGGCCGCGTCGGCCGGCTGTCCGACGTCAACGGCACCGTGTGGGTCTATGCCCCCGAAAGCGGCGAATGGGTCGCCGCCTCGCGCAACCGCCCCGTCACCACCGGCGACCGGCTGTCCAGCGACAAGGACGGCCGCGCAGAGATCCGCATCGGCTCTTCCACGCTGCGCATGGGGGCCAACACCGAGCTCGAGGTGCTGCAGCTCGACGACGACCACCTGAGCCTGCAGCTGCACACCGGCAGCCTGTCGGCACGCCTGCGCACGCGCGAATCGGCCAACGAGTTCGGCGTCGCCACCGAGGAAGGGCGCTTCCGCACCGACCGCACCGGCAACTACCGCTTCGATCGCATCGACGACACCAGCCAGGTGACCGTCGTCAGCGGCCAGGCGCAGTTCGAAGGCGATCGCACCGCGCTCACCGTGATCCCGGGCCAGCGCGCCGAGTTCTGGCGCGACAAGCCCGAGGCGCCGACGCAATACAGCATCACCGACCCGCTGCGCGACCCGTTCTCCGACTGGGTCGCCTCGCTCGACCAGCGCGAGGACCGCAGCGTCTCGGCGCGCTACGTCTCGTCCGAGATGACCGGGGTCGAAGACCTGGACCGCTACGGCCGCTGGGAGCAGAGCCCCGACTACGGCGCGATCTGGATCCCGCGCAGCGTCGCCACCGACTGGGCGCCGTACCGCATGGGCCACTGGGCCTGGGTCAGCCCCTGGGGCTGGACCTGGGTCGATGACGCGCCCTGGGGCTTCGCGCCGTTCCACTACGGCCGCTGGGTGTGGTTCCGCAGCGCCTGGTGCTGGTCGCCGGGCACCTACGTCGCGCGCCCGGTGTACGCGCCGGCGTTGGTGGCCTGGGTCGGCGGGCCCAACCTGAGCCTGTCGATCTCGGTCGGCCACGGCCCGTCGGTCGGCTGGTTCCCGCTCGCGCCGCGCGAGGTCTACGTGCCGAGCTACCACGTGAGCCCGCGCTACGTGCGCAACGTCAACGTGACCCACGTGACCAACATCACCAACGTCACGAACATCATCAACAGCCCGGGCGCGGTGGTGCAGCAGACCAACTACATCAACCGCGGCATGCCGCATGCGGTGACCGTGGTGCCGACGACGGTGATGGAGCGCCGTCAGCCGGTGGCGCCGGCGATGACGCGCGTGAACGACCGCGTGCTGCGCGACATCATCCGCGAGCGTCCGCGGGCCGATGCGCCGGTCGCGACCCCGACGCCGCCGCCGGGCACCGCGGGCGTGCGCCGCGTCGAGGACCCGCGCACCGGCCGCATCAGCTATGCGCCGAGCCCGCTGGCACCGGTGGCGCCGCCGCCGGGACGGCGTGGCGACAACAACGGCAGCGGCGGCCGCGGCGGCGCCGACACGAGCTGGGGCCGGCCCGAACGGCCGATGCCGGTGCAGCAGGTGCAGGCGCCGCAGCCGCAGGCGCCCGTGACGGTGCAGCCGCAGCAGCCGGTCCAGCAACCCGCGCAGCAGCCATCGCCGCAGCAGCCGGGCTTCATCCCGCGGCCCCGCCCGGGCCGCGACGTGCCCGACATCGTGCAGCAGACCAACGGCGGCAACCGGCCGCCGGCCAATGCGGCGCAGCCCCAGCCGGTGCCGCAGGTGCAGGTGCCGCCATCGGTCAACACGCCGGACCGCCGTCACCCGCAGCCGGTGAATGCCGACGGCGAGCGCCGCAGCCAGGGCCGTGAACGGCCGGCGCCGGTCGGCGACCAGCCGCACACGATGCCGGTGCGGCCGCAGCAGCCGCAGGCACCGCAACCGCAGGCGCAGCGGCCCGCGCCGCCGCAGGTCCAGCAGCCCCAGGCACCCCAGGTGCAGGCGCCGCCGCGTCCGCAGCCGCAGCAACCCCAGGTGCGTGCGCCCGAGCCGCGCGTGCAGCAGCCGCCGCAGGTGCAGCAGCCGCGTGTCGAGCAGCCGCGCCAGGAGCGGCAGGAACGACAGGACCGCCAGGAGCCGCGCGGCGAGCGCAACGGCCGCGAGCAGAACCGCTGAGCGCCGGCTCAGCCCTGCAGCAGCGGTTTCAGGCCTGCCCAGACGTTGTCGAGCATCGTCGGGTGGGCCTGGGCGACCGGGTGGATGCGGTCGGGCTGGAACATCGCATCGGCCTTCGGCGAATCGGCCACGCCCTTCAGCAGGAACGGCACCAGCGCCGTGCCTTCGGCCTTCGCGACCTGCGCGAACAGCGCCGCGAAGTCATCGCCGTACTGCCGCCCGTAGTTGGGCGGCACCTGCATGCCCACCACCAGCACCTTGGCGCCGGCCTGTTTCGCGGCGCGCGCCATGCTGGCCAGGTTGTCGCGCGTCATCGCCAGCGGCAGGCCGCGCAGCGCGTCGTTGCCGCCCAGTTCGAGGATCACGACCGTCGGCTGGTGCTGCTTCAGCAGGGCCGGCAGGCGCGAGCGTCCGCCGGAGGTGGTGTCGCCGCTGATGCTGGCGTTGACGACGCTCGCGTTGATCTTGTCGCGCGCGAGCCGCTGGTCGAGCAGCGCGACCCAGCCCTGGCCGCGCTGCAGGCCGTACTCGGCCGACAGGCTGTCGCCGAGCACCAGCACGCGTTGCGGGCTCGCGGCCCGAATCCCCGGCACCGCGGCGGCCGCGGCAAGCAAGGTACATTGACCGAGCAGCGCGCGTCGCGTGAGCATTCCACCTGCAGAAGCATCCATGTCCGAATCCATCATTTCCGTCGAGGGCGTCACCAAGCAGGTGCAAGACTCGACCGGTGTGTTGACCATTCTCCACGAGATCGATTTTTCGCTGGCGCCGCGCCAGTCGGCGGCCATCGTCGGCGCGTCCGGCTCGGGCAAGAGCACCTTGCTGTCGATCATCGCGGGCTTGGACACGCCGACCACCGGAACAGTTCGCCTGGCCGGCAACGACTTGTTCGTGCTCGGCGAGGATGCACGCGCCGCGGTGCGCGCGGCCCAGCTGGGCTTCGTGTTCCAGAGCTTCCAGCTGCTGGGCAACCTGAACGCGCTGGAGAACGTGATGCTGCCGCTGGAACTGCAGGGCCGCAACGACGCGCGCGTGCAGGCCACCGAGATGCTCAGGCGCGTCGGCCTGGGCGAGCGGCTGTCGCATTACCCGAAGGTGCTGTCGGGCGGCGAGCAGCAGCGTGTCGCGCTGGCCCGCGCCTTCGTCGTGAAGCCCGCGGTGCTGCTGGCCGACGAGCCCACCGGCAGCCTCGATTTCGCGACCGGCGAGAAGGTGATGGAGCTGATGTTCGAGCTGAACCGCGAGTCGGGGACGACGCTGGTGCTGGTGACGCACGACCGCGGCATCGCGGCGCGCTGCGACCGGCAACTGCACATCGAGGCGGGCAGGTTGAACCCGTAGCCCGGATGCCCATCCGGGTCACGAACCCGTCCAGCACATGTATTTCGTGTGCATGTAGTCGTCCAGCCCATAGCGCGACCCTTCGCGGCCGTAGCCCGATTCCTTGACGCCGCCGAACGGCGCCGCCTCCGACGCGAGCACGCCTTCGTTGATGCCGACGATGCCGCATTCCAGCGCATCGGCGACGCGCCACACGCGGGCGATGTCGCTCGAATAGAAGTACGCCGCCAGGCCGAAGGGCGTGTCGTTGGCCGCCGCGACCACCTCGGCCTCGTGCCGGAAGCGCGTCACCGGCACCACCGGGCCGAAGGTCTCTTCGCACGAGCAGGCCATCGTCGCGTCGGCATCCACCAGCACCGTCGGCGCGTAGTAGTTCGGGCCGTCGCAGCGCGCCGAGCGCAGGCGCTCGCCGCCGACGATGACGCGGGCGCCGCGCGCCAGCGCATCCTGCACGTGGTGCTCGATCTTCTTCACCGCGCGCGCATTGATCATCGGGCCGATCTGCGAGTCGGCCTCGGTGGCCGGGCCGACCTTCAGCGCACCGACGCGCGCGGCCAGCCTGCCGACGAAGCGGTCGTGCACGGCCTCCTGGACGAAGACGCGGTTCGGGCAGACGCAGGTCTGGCCGCCATTGCGGAACTTGGCCGCCATCAGGCCGTCGACGGCCGCATCGATGTCGGCATCGTCGAACACGATGAACGGCGCGTTGCCGCCCAGCTCGAGCGACAGCTTCTTCAGGGTGTCGGCCGACTCGCGCGCCAGGTGCTTGCCCACCGGCGTCGAGCCGGTGAAGCTGATCTTGCGCACCCGCGGGTCGGCCAGCCACGCGTCGACCAGCTCGGGCGTGCGCTCGCGCGAGGCGGTCACGATGTTCAGCACGCCTGCCGGCACGCCGGCCTGCTCGGCCAGGCGCACCAGCGCGAGCGAGGTGAGCGGCGTGTCTTCCGCCGGCTTGGCCACCACGGTGCAGCCGGCCGCCAGCGCGGGCGCGATCTTGCGGGCGATCATCGCGGCCGGGAAGTTCCACGGCGTGATCACCGCCACCACGCCGACCGGCTCCTTCACCACCATCATGCGGCGGCCCGGCACGGCCGCCGGGATGATGTCGCCATAGCTGCGTGTCGCCTCTTCGGCGAACCATTCGACGTAGCTCGCCGCATACAGCACCTCGCCGCGGCCCTCGGCCAGCGGCTTGCCCTGCTCGCGCGAGATCAACCGGCCCAGGTCTTCCTGGTGCTCGACGATCAGCGCGTGCCAGCGCCTGAGCAGCTGCGCACGCTCGCGGTTCGGCCGGGCGCGCCAACCGGCGAAGGCCGCGTGGGCCGCGTCCACCGCGGCGCGGGCATCGCGCGCGCCGCTGTCGGGCACCTGGGCGAACACGGTGTCGGTGGCGGGGTCGCAGACGTCGAAGCTGCGGCCTTCGACAGCGTCGCGCCAGCGCGCGTCGATGAAGTTCTGCTGGCGCTGCAGCGCTGGTACGGACAGGGCGAGGGTCTGGCTCATGGCGTTGAAAGGACAGGGACGGAGGGGGCAAGCGCCGGCACGTCGCGCACGTCGGCCACGTCATCCAGCCAGCCACAGCGCAGCTCGGGCACCGAGCGCGCGAGCAGCTCGTAGTAGGGGTGGTGCGGGCCGCGCTCGAAGTCGGCGCGTGCCACCTGCGCCAGCTTGCGGCCGTGCTGCATCACGACGATCTCGTCGCACACCGATCGCACCGTGTGCAGGTCGTGGCTGATGAACAGGTAGGACACGCCGAGCTCGCGCCGCAGCTGCGCCATCAGGTCGAGCACCGCGGCACCGACCACGGTGTCGAGCGCCGACGTCACCTCGTCGCACAGGATCAGGTCGGGCTCGGCGGCCAGCGCGCGCGCCAGGTTCACGCGCTGCTTCTGGCCGCCGGAGAGCCCGCCGGGCAGGCGCTGCGCCAGCGTCGCCGGCAGTTGCACCAGGTCGAGCAGTTGCGCGATGCGCGCGCGCAGGGCCTCGCCGCGCAGGCCGCGGTAGAACTGCAGCGGTCGGGCCAGGATGCGTTCGATGGTGTGCGAAGGGTTGAGCGCGGTGTCCGCCATCTGGAAGACGATCTGGATGCGGCGCAGGTCTTCCTTCGAGCGCCGGTTCAGCGCCGGGCCGAGTTCGCGACCATCGAACACGATGTGCCCGCTGGACGGCGCGATCAGCCCCGCGATCGCGCGCGCCAGCGTGGTCTTGCCGGAACCGGATTCGCCGATCACGCCGATGGCCTGGCCGCGGTGCAGCGTCAGGTCGATGTCCTGCAGGATGGGCTTGGCCGCCCCGTAGCCGCAGCCCAGGCCGCTCACCTGCAGCAGCGGCCGCTCGTCGGTCGTGCCGCGGGCCGGGCCGGCATCGCGCTGCCTGGGCTGCGCGGCGGCCAGCAGGCTTTGCGTGTAGTCGTTGCGCGGCGCCTGGATGATCTGCCCGGTGCGGCCCAGCTCGCGCATCGCACCGTCGCGCAGCACCAGGATGTGGTCGGCCATCTGCGCGACCACGGCCAGGTCATGGCTCACGTAGACCGCGGTGGTGCGGCGCTCGCGCACCACGCGGCGGAAGGCGCGCAGCACCTCGATCTGCGTCGTCACGTCGAGCGCCGTGGTCGGCTCGTCGAGGATCACCAGCTCGGGATCGCTGATCAGCGCCATCGCCGCCATCAGGCGCTGCAGCTGGCCGCCCGAGACCTGGTGCGGGTAGCGGGCGCCGATGTGCGCGGGGTCGGGCAGCGCGAGTTCGCGGAACAGCGCGACCGCCTTGGCCTCGGCCTCGGCGCGCGGCATCAGCTTGTGGATGCGGGCCGGCTCGACCACCTGGTCCATGATCGTGCGCGACGGGTTGAAGGACGCGGCGGCGCTCTGCGCGATGTAGGCCACGGTGCGCCCACGCAAGGCGCGCTGCTGCGCCGCGTCCAGCGCCAGCACGTCGGTGTCGCCGATGCGGATGCTGCCGCCGGCGATGCGGCAGCCGGTGCGCGCATGGCCCATCAGCGCCAGCGCCGTGGTGGTCTTGCCCGAGCCCGATTCGCCGATCAGCGCCAGCACCTCGCCGGGCGCAATGCCGAAGGAGAGGTCGCGCACGATCGGTTGCTCGCCATCGCGCCCCTGGGCGACGACGTTCAGTCCGCTGACGGTGACGAGCGCGCCCATCAGCGTTCCCCTCGGGCCGAGCGGCCGGGCAGGTTGTCGATCAGCAGGTTGACCGCGATCGTCAGGCTGGCGATCGCGAGCGCCGGCATGACGATGGCGGCACTGCCCAGCGGCAGCGCGCCGATGTTCTCGCGCACCAGCGAGCCCCAGTCGGCGGCCGGCGGCTGCACGCCCAGGCCGAGGAAGCTGAGCGACGCGAGCAGCAGCACCACGTAGACGAAGCGCAGGCCGAGGTCGGCCGCCATCGGGCCGACGATGTTGGGCAGGATCTCGTGGAGCATGATGTACAGCCGCCCTTCGCCGCGCGTGCGCGCCACGGTCACGTAGTCCATCGCGTCGATGTTGACGGCGAGCGAGCGCGCGATGCGGTAGGCGCCCGGCAGGTAGATGAGGGCCGCGGTGGCCACCAGCGTCGGCATGGCCGAGCCGAAGGCCGCCACCATGATGAGCGCGAACATCTTGCCGGGCACCGAGGTCAGCGTGTCCACCGCGCGGCTGAGCAGCGCATCGATCCAGCGCCCGCTGGCGGCGGCCAGCAGCGCGAGCAGCGTGCCCATGCCGCTGGCGAGCAGCGTGGCGGTGAGCGCCACGCCCACCGTGTAGCGCGTGCCCTGCACCACGCGGGCGAACACGTCGCGGCCGAGGAAGTCGGTGCCGAACCAGTGCGCCGCGCTCATCGGCGCGAACACGGCGGCTTCGCCCATGCTGCCGCCGCTGTCGCTCAGCAGGCTGGGGCCGACCAGCGCGGCGACCAGCCAGAACAGCAGCACGGCGGCGCTGGCCCAGGCGAGCGGGCCGATGCGTGCCCGCCGGGACCTGGCGGGGGCGGGGACGGGGAGGGTGGCGTCGTTCATCGGTAGCGCAGCCGCGGGTTGGCCACGATGCTGCAGATGTCGGCCAGCGTGACCAGCAGCAGGTAGGCGGCGCAGAACAGCATCGCGCAGGTCTGCACCAGTGGCATGTCGCGCTGCGTCACGCCGTCGACCATCAGGCTGGCGACGCCGGGGTAGTTGAAGATGGTCTCGACGATGATCACGCCGCCCAGCAGGTACGACAGCGTCATCGCCACGGCGTTGGCGATCGGGCCGACCGCGTTCGGCAGCGCGTGCGCGAGCACGGTGCGCATCGGCGTCGCGCCCTTCAGCAGCACCATCTCGATGTAGGGGGCCTTGAGCTGGTCGATCACCGCGGCGCGCGTCATGCGCATCATCTGCGCCACCATCACGCAGCACAGGGTCAGCACCGGCATCGCGAACGAGCGCAGCATCTTCAGCGGCGAGTCGAAGCTGACGCCGTACGACAGCGCCGGCAGCCAGTGCAGCTCGACTGCGAACACCAGCACCGCGAGCGTCGCGACCAGGAACTCGGGCACCGAGACCACGGCGACCGCAGCGCTGCTGACGATGCGGTCGAACAGCGAGCCGCGGTACATCGCCGCGCCGATGCCCAGCAGCAGCGCGAGCGGCACCGCGACGACGACCGTGATCGCGGCCAGCAGCAGCGAGTTCGGCAGCCGGCTGGCCAGCATGTCGGCCACCGGCGTGTGGGTGACGATCGACTCGCCGGGCTGGCCGCGCAGCAGGCCCGCGAGCCAGCGCCCGTAGCGCACCGGGGCCGGCACGTCCAGGCCCATCTGGTGACGCAGCGCGGCCAGCGTCTCGGGCGTGGCGTCCTGGCCGAGCTGCGCCTGCGCCGCGTCGCCCGGCAGCACCGCGGTGATGGCGAACACCAGCGCCGAGACGACCAGCAGCGACACGGCCGCGAGGGCCACGCGCTGCAGTGCCAGTCGCAGGATCAGCAGGTTCATGGAGGCGGCTCAGGCGTCCAGCCAGACGTGCTCGGCGAACGAGTAGCCCATCAAGCCGCCGAGCGGGATCGGCGACAGGCCCTTGAGCTTGCTGCTGTGCCCGTCCAGGCTCGCCAGGAACAGCGGGATGCCCAGGCCTGCCTGTTCGTGGATCATCACCTGCATGTCGGCATACTGCTGCTTGCGCTTGGCGGCGTCGGTCTCGGCGCGCGACGCGACCAGCAATTGGTCGAACTTCTCGCTCTTCCAGCGCGACTCGTTCCAGGCCGCATCCGACTTGAAGAACAGCGTCAGCAGCGTGTCGGCGCTCGGCCGCGGGTTGACGTTGCCGAAGCCCACGGCGCTGTTGAGCCAGTGGTTGGACCAGTAGCCGTCGGCCGGCATGCGCTTGACGTCCAGGTTCAGCCCGATCTTCTGGGCCGACTGCTGCATCACCAGCGCCATCTCGACCGAGTAGAGCGCTGCCGGCGAGGCGACCACCGGCACCGGCGCATCGCCCAGGCCCGACTTCTTCAGGTGGAACTTCGCCTTGTCGAGGTCGAAGGGACGCTGCGGCAGGCCGGCGAAGTGGAAGCGGTTGGTCGGGTCGATCGGCTGGTCGTTGGCCAGCACGGCGTGGCCGAGCGCGACCGACTTGCGGATCTGCTCGCGGTCGATCAGGTGCTTCATCGCGAGGATGAAGTCGGGGTTGGTGCCCGGACCCATGTCCTTGCGCATGATGAGGTCGGAGTACTGGCCCGACTGGGTGCTGAACACCTCGAAGCCGGGCGTGCCCTTGATGCGGTCGACCGAGCGCGGGTTGACCGAGCCGGCCAGGTCGAGGTCGCCGGACAGCAGCGCGTTGACGCGCGCGCCCTCGTCGCCGATGCCGACGAACTCGATCTCGTCCAGGTAAGGCCGGCCCGGTTTCCAGTAGGCCTCGTTGCGCACGGCGATCGAGCGCACGCCGGGCTTGAACTCCTTCAGCTTGTACGGCCCGGTGCCGATGCCGGTGTTGAAGTCGGTGGTGCCGTCCTTGACGATCATGAAGTGGAAGGTGCCGAGGATCACCGGCAGGTCGGCGTTGGCTGCGCTCAGCGTCACCGTCACCTCGTTGGTGCCGCTCGCCTTCACGCTGTCGATCTGGTCTGCCAGGGCCTTGGCCTTGGAGGCGGTCGCCGGGTCCTTGTGGCGCATCACCGAGAACACCACGTCGGCCGGCGTGAGCGGCTTGCCGTCGTGGAACTTCACGTCCTTGCGCAGCTTGAAGACCCAGGTTTTCGCGTCCTTGGTGTCGAACGATTCGGCCAGTGCCGGCTGCGGTGTCAGGCTGCCGTCGAGCGAGGTCAGGCCGTTGTAGACCATGGTGCCGCGCGAGTAGTCGGTCTGGTTCGACATCTTGGCCGGGTCCAGCGTGTCGGTGATCGCCGCGGTGGCGCCGGCCACGCGGATGCGCCCGCCGCGTTTCGGCGTGGCGGCGTGGACCGATCGGGCCAGGCCCGACAGGCCGCCGGCCAGCGTGGCCTGCATGCCGCCCGCCATCAGCAGGGCCAGCACGTCGCGCCGGCTGGCGCCGCGCTTCATGGCTTCCAGCAGGCGCGTGCTCTCGTGCGGACCGACGAGGTCTTCAAACTTCTGGCGCTCGTTCATGGCATCTTCCTGTAGTGGGAGGGAGGGGTTGTCATTCAAGGCCGCTTCGGCGTCATCTCAGGCCACCATGTCCTTGACGCGGTAGTACAGGCCGACGGCGGGGAGAAACCACGGCGGGCCCAGGTGCCCGGGGATGGCCGGCCAGGGCCGGTCGCGCCATGGGTTGGCCGCGGCGTTGCCGGCCATCACCTCGGCCATGCGCTGTCCCATGTGCACCGACATCTGCGTGCCGTGGCCGCTGTAGCCCGTCGAGTAGTACAGGCCGTCGCGCTCGCCGGCGTGCGGCAGGCGGTCCTGCGTCATGTCGACCAGCCCGCCCCAGCAGTAGTCGATGCGGGTGCCGGCCAGCTGCGGAAAGGTCTCGACCAGCCCGCGCTGCAGGATCGCGCCGCTCTTGCGGTCGGAGGTGGGGCTGCTCACCGCGAAGCGCGCCCGTCCGCCGAACACCAGCCGGTGGTCGGCCGTCAGGCGGAAGTAGTGGTGGATGTTGGCCACCGTGACGCAGGTGCGGCGCACCGCCAGCAGCGAGCGCGCGCGCTCGGCGCCCAGCGGTTCGGTGACGATGATGAAGCTGCCGATGCCGACGATGCGCCGGCGCAGCCACCCGAAGCTCGCGTAGCCGCCGTGCTGCGAGGCACCGGTGGCCAGCAGCAGCTGCCCGGCCTGCAGCGTGCCGCGCGCGGTGTCCACGCGGTGCGCGTGGCCCGAGCCCAGCCGCGTGTAGCGCGTGGCGGCCGTGCCCAGGTGGATCTGCGCGCCCTGGCGCTCGGCTGCGCTCGCCAGGCCGTGCGCGAAGCGGCCCATGTGCATCTGCGCGCTCTTCTTCTGCAGCAGCCCGCCGACGAAGCGCTCGCTGCCGACTTCCTGGCGCACGCGCGCCGCGTCGATCAGTTCGACGTCGGGATCGACCTCGCGCCGCATGCGCTCGGCGCTGCGTGCCAGCGCCTCGTAGTGCAGCGGCCGCGTCGCCAGCTTGAGCTTGCCGTTGCGCTCGAAGTCGCAATCGATGCCCTCGTCGCACACGATGCGCTCGACGCTGTCGACCGCCGCGTCGAAGGCGTGGTACCAGGCGCAGGCCTGGGCCGTGCCATGGCGGTCTGCGGCCACGCCGTAGTCGACGGCCAGGCCGTTGTTCACGTGGCCGCCATTGCGGCACGAGGCCTCGCTCGCGACCCGGTCGCCGGCCTCCAGCACCGCCACGCTGGCGCCGCGCCGTGCCAGCGCGAGCGCCGCCGACAGCCCGGTGAAGCCCGCGCCGACGATGACCACGTCGGCGCGCGACGGCAACTCGGCCGCCTTCGGCGCGAACGCCGGTGCCGTGTCGGTCCAGTACGAGTCGAGCTTCATCGCGACGTCAGAGCCCGACCACGCCGGGCAGGCCGCCGATGTCGGCGATCTCGGTGTAGCCGTAGGCCGGGTTGCCCGGGCCGTGGCCGCGGTTCACGAACACCTTGTGCCTGATGCCCAGGTCGTCGGCCGACATCAGGTCGTAGCGCAAGCTGGACGACACGTGCAGCATGTCCTCGGGGTTCGCGTTCAGCGAGTCCAGCATGTATTCGAAGGCCTGCAGCCGCGGCTTGTAGGCCTGCGCCTGCTGCGCCGTGTAGACGCGGTGGAAGGGCGCGCCGAGCTGCGCGACATTCTTCTGGATCTGGTCGTCGCTGGCGTTCGACAGGATCACCAGCGGGATCTCCTTGGCCACCCGCGCCAGGCCGGCCGGCACGTCGGCGTGCGGCCCCCAGGTGGGCACCGCGTCGTAGTAGCGCTGTGCCTCGTGGTCCAGGTACTGCACGTTCCACTTGCGGCAGGTGCGGCGCACGGCGTTCTTCAGCACGTCGACGTACGGCTTCCAGGCGCCCAGCACCTCGTCGAAGCGGTAGGCGGAGAAGTCGGCGATGAATTGATCCATGCGCTCGGCGGGGATGCGGTCGGCGAAGATCTCGCGCGTCATCTCGCTCATGCGGAAGCGGGTCAGCGTGCCGTAGCAATCGAAGCTGATGAACTTGGGGCGGAAGGCCATGGCTTGGGAGCTCCTTGTCGTGTCAGGGCGGGTGGGTGTCAGTGGTTTCGCCTCGTCATCACCATTTCATTGAAGCATGTGCGACAAACGAGGAAGTGGGGATTTGGCGGGTGCCACGCGTCGAAGCTGTGGTTTCGCCACCCCGTCTCGGCATGGCGTGCGGTCTGCGCTGCGCCGGTGCGGCGGTGCACTTCATTGCGGCGCCGCGAAGTCGATGAGCACGCTTTTGACGCGCAGGTTGGCCTCGACCGCCTGGCGTCCCAGGTCCTTGCCGATGCCCGACTGGTGGTAGCCGCCGGTGGGGATGACGAAGTCGGCGCTGCGCCCGTAGCGGTTGATCCAGACCGTGCCGGCCTGGATCGCGCGCATCGCGCGCATCGCGCGCCCGAGGTCGGCGGTGTGCACGCCGGCGGCGAGGCCGTAGTGTTCGTGGGCCGCGAGCGCCAGGCCCTCTTCCTCGCTGTCGAAGACCTGGACCGTCAGCACCGGGCCGAAGATCTCTTCCCGCACTGCCGGGTTCGAGGCGTCGGCGCGTTCGACCAGCGTCGGCTGGTAGTAGGCGCCGCCGCTGCCCACGTGGACCGTCGCGCCGCCGCAGCGGATGGCGGCGCCGTGGCTGCGCGCGCGTTCGACGATGTCGCCGATGCGCGCCGCCTGGGTTGCCGAGATGATCGGCGCGAGGGTTGCCGCGGCGTCCCAGGTCGGGCCCGGCCGCAGTGCCGCGAAGCGCTGTGCGATGCGCTCGACGAGCGGCTCGGCGATGCGCCGCTGCACGATCAGGCGCGAGCCGGCGACGCACACCTGGCCCGCGTTGCCGGTGATGGCGCCGGCGAGGGTGGCGGCGAGCCGGTCCAGGTCGGGCACGTCGTCGAACACCAGCTGCGGGCTCTTGCCGCCCAGCTCCAGCGTCACCGGCTTCGGGCCGTGCAATGCGCAGCTCGACATGATGGCGGCGCCGGTGCGTGTCGAACCGGTGAAGGTCATCTTCGCGATGCGCGGGTGGCGGCTCAGGGCTTCGCCGGCCGTGAGGCCGTCGCCCTGCACGATGTTGAACAGCCCGGCCGGCACGCCGGCCTGCAGGGCCAGTTCGGCCAGGCGCAGCACCGAGAACGGCGTCAGCTCGGAGGGTTTCAACACCACCGCGTTGCCGGCCGCGAGCGCGGCGCCGACCTTCCACGAGGCCATCACCAGCGGGAAGTTCCAGGGCGTGATCGCACCCACCACGCCGTAGGGTTCGGTGACGGTCATGCCCAGGTGATCGCTGCGCGTGGCGGCGACCTCGCCGCCGAGCTTGTCGGCGTACTCGGCGAAGAAGCGCAGGCCTTCGGCGGTGAACGGCACGTCCCAGGCCAGCGCCTCGCGCAGCGGCCGGGTCGAGCCCACCGCTTCGAGCGGGGCGAGCAGCGCGCCGTCGGCCTCGACCAGGTCGGCCCAGCGCCGCAGCACGCGGGCACGTTCGCGCGGCGGGCGGCGGGCCCAGTCGCTGGCGCGCCAGCGGGACCAGGCGTTCTCGACCGCCTGGTCCACCAGGTCGGCATCGGCCAGCGGCAGCGCGGCATACGGGCGGCCATCGGACGGCCGCGACACCGCGCAGTCCTCGGCGTGCGCCGGGCGCACCAGCCGGCCATCGATGAAGTGGCCGCTCGGCACGTCAATCTGATCGGGATGGAAGGTGTGCACGCGCCGGCCTCGCAAAAGTGGGGTTCAATCGACCCGTGAATGCTAGGCAGGGTGGCGCGGAATTTGCGGCCGTACGCGTGGCGGCGAACGCAGCAAATGGCGAATCGCCCGGCCCGTGCAGCGCAAGCTGCGGTTTTGATCGCGGCGACAAGATCGTCCTATCCCCGGGGGTGGGAAGCTTGGAACCATCGCACGAGACGCCTGCGCTGGAGAAGCCATTGACTGAATCTGCTCACAAGGGAAACCCTGCCGCTGCCGACGGGGTCGTGCTGCGGCCCATGGGCCCCCGCGACCTGGAGGCCGCCCACGCGCTGTCGCTGCGCGTGCACTGGCCGCACCGGCTGGCCGACTGGCAGTTCGCCTTCGGCCTCGGTCGAGGCCTGGTCGCCGAACGCGATGGCGAGCTCGTCGGCACCGCACAGTGCTGGCGCTGGGGTGAACGGCACGCGACCATCGGCCTGGTGATCGTCGACCCGCGGTGCCAGGGGCGGCGCATCGGCTATCGGCTGATGGAGGCCTTGCTCGGCGAACTCGGCGAGTGCAGTGTGCTGCTGCACGCGACGCCCGAGGGCCGCGGGTTGTACGAGCGGCTGGGCTTCGTGCGGACCGGCGAGGTGCGCCAGCACCAGGGCACGGCCTTGCCGGCGCCGCTGGTCGCACTGGACACCGGCCGGCGCCTGCGTCCGGCCGACCACAACGACAGCGCCGCGCTGGCGGCGCTCGATGCACAGGCGCGCGGCATGCCGCGGCCGGCCTTGATCGACGCGTTGCTGGCGCAGGCCGACACGGTGGTGCTCGACCAGGACGGGCAGGCGCGCGGCTTCGCGATGCTGCGCCGCTTCGGCCGTGGCCTGAGCCTGGGGCCGGTGGTGGCACCCGACGCCGACGGTGCCAAGGCGCTCATCGCCCACCTGGTGGGCTTGAACGCGGGCAAGTTCGTGCGCATCGACATCGACTTCGACAGCGGGCTGGCCGAGTGGCTGGAGAGCCTGGGCCTGCTGCGCGTGGATGCGCCGACGGTGATGGTGCGGGCGGCGGTGCCGGTGGTGGCCGACGGGGCGCGGCTGTTCTCGTTGGTCAACCAGGCCCTGGGCTGATCGCCGATGAGCTTCGTCTACAAGTCAGACCCCGTGCGGGGCCGCCAGTGGGCCGAGATCTTCGCGCGCGAGGCGCCGCAGCTGCCGTTTCGCATCTGGCCCGACATCGGCGACCCGGCGCAGGTGCGCTTCCTCGCGGCATGGGAGCCGCCGGACAAGCTGGGCGAGGTGTTCCCGAACCTGCAGGTGCTGTTCTCGTCGGGCGCCGGCGTGGATCAGTTCGACCTGTCGGCGTTGCCGCCCGGCCTGCCGGTGGTGCGCATGGTCGAGCCCGGCATCATCGGCGGCATGGTCGAGTACGTCAGCTGGGCGGTGCTGGCCTTGCACCGCGACATGCTGCAGTACCAGCGCCAGCAGCGGCGCGCGCAGTGGAAGGCGGTGCCGGTGCGGCCGGCGGGGCAGTGCCGCGTCGGCGTGCTCGGACTCGGAACGCTGGGCCGGGCTGCGCTCGCACAACTGCGCAGCTTCGGTTTCGACTGTGCCGGCTGGAGCCGTTCGCGCCACCAGGTCGACGGCGTGCAGTGCTTTGCGGGCCAGGACGAGTTGCCGGCGTTTCTTGGGCGCACGCAGATCCTGGTGTGCCTGCTGCCGCTGACGGACGAGACGCGCGGTTTCCTGAATGCGGCGCTGTTCGCGCAGCTGCCGCGTGGTGCGGGGCTGGTGCAGGTGGGGCGTGGGCCGCAGCTGGTGCCGGGCGACCTGCTGGCCGCGCTCGACCAGGGCTGGATCGCCGATGCGGTGCTCGACGTGACCGACCCCGAGCCGCTGCCGCCGGCGCATCCGTTCTGGCAGCACCCGAACATCTGGCTGACGCCGCACATCGCGAGCATGACGCAGCCCGACACCGCGGCGCGCGTGGTGCTGGACAACCTGCGGCGTTTCGAGGCGGGTGAAGAGATGGTCGGCCGCGTCGACCGCGCGCGCGGCTATTGAGCCTGTGGCCCGGATGCCCGTCCGGGATGCGTTGTGCCACCGCCCTCCCGGATTGGCATCCGGGCTACGGCCTTGTCGGGCGCGCGGGCCGAGCGCCGGGCCGCCCCAAGCCGGCCCGCATCCCCTCGGGGGATCGACCGGTGTACCCACGGGGCGAGGGGTCGTCATCCACCAAACATTCTGCTGAACCGCCGCGAAGAACGGCGCTGCGTTGCGCCGCGCCGGCCCAAAGCAGCACCACGCGCCGGGGACGCCATCCTATTCTTGCGGCTCATCACCAAGAGCCCATCGCATGTCGTCCCGTGAACTTCCCCACCTCGATGCGCTGGTCGCGCTCGACCGAGACCACCTGATCCATCCGGTCGCGCCGTGGCGCAAGCACCAGCAGCGCGGCGTCACCGTGCTCGAATCCGGCCATGGCGCCTGGCTGAAGGATGCGAGCGGGCGCGAGCTGCTGGATGCCTTCGCCGGCCTGTGGTGCGTGAACATCGGCTATGGCCATGAAAGCGTCGTGCAGGCCGCGGCCGAGCAGATGCGCACGCTGCCCTACGCCACCGGCTACTTCCACTTCGGCAGCGAGCCGGCGATCCGCCTGGCCGCGAAGCTGGTCGAGCTGACGCCGGCCTCGCTGACGCGCGTGTACCTGACGCTGGGCGGCTCGGAGGCGGTGGACGCGGCCAGCCGCTTCATCGTGCAGTACTACAACAACACCGGCCGGCCGAACAAGAAGCAGTTCATCGCGCTGGAGCGCGGCTACCACGGCTCGTCGTCGTTCGGCGCCGGGCTGACGGCGCTGCCGGCCTTCCACCGCGGCTTCGACCTGCCGCTGCCGAACCAGCACCACATCGCGTCGCCGTACGCGTACCGCAGCGCCGCAGGCGCCGATCCGCAGGCGCTGATCGCGGCCTCGGTGGCGGCGCTGCGCAGCAAGGTGGCCGAGCTCGGCGCCGACAACGTGGCGGCCTTCTTCTGCGAACCGATCCAGGGGTCGGGCGGCGTGATCGTGCCGCCGGCCGGCTGGCTGAAGGCGATGCGCGAGGCGGCGCGCGAGCTCGACATCCTGTTCGTCGTCGACGAGGTCATCACCGGTTTCGGCCGCACCGGCCCGATGTTCGCGTGCGAGGCCGAGGGCGTCGAGCCCGACCTGATGACGCTCGCCAAGGGCCTGACCGCAGGCTATGCGCCGATGGGCGCGACGCTGATGTCGGAGCAGGTCTTCGCCGGCATCGCCGATGGCGCGCCGGCCGGTGCGCCGATCGGCCATGGCGCGACCTACTCGGCCCACCCGGTCAGCGCGGCCATCGCGCTCGAGGTGCTGCGCCTGTACGACGAAGGCGGCATCCTCGCCCACGGGCAAGCCGTGACGCCGCATTTCGCCGCCGTGCTCGACGGGCTGCGCGAACACCCGCTGGTCGGCGAGTCGCGCCACCGCGGGCTGCTGGGCGCGCTCGAGCTGGTCAGCGACAAGGCGACGAAGCGCGGCTTCGACCCGGCGCTGGGCCTGTCGGACCGGCTGTTCGACGCGGGCTACCGCCGCGGGCTGATCTTCCGCTCGTTCGGCGACCACATCCTGGGCTTCGCGCCGGCGCTGTGCTTCACCGAAGACGAGTTCGCGCAGATGGCGCAGCGCCTGCGCCTGACGCTGGACGACGTGCTGGGCGACGCCGACGTGCGCGCCGCGTTGGGCTAGGGCGGCGATGTTCTGTCCCGCCATGAGCTTTCCCGTCGCAAAATCGGCCAACCCCGACTCACCATCCTGCCGTGACCAGCTCCCTCAAGCTCGACCGCCTCGACCTGCGCATCCTGAGCCAGCTGCAGAAGAACGGGCGCATCACCAACGTCGACCTGGCCGAGGCCGTCGGCCTGTCGCCCAGCCCGTGCCTGATCCGCGTGAAGCGGCTCGAACAGGCCGGCTACATCGCGGGCTACGGGGCGCAGCTGCGCCTGGAGAAGCTGGGCGACACGCTGACGGTGTTCACCGAGGTGACGCTGTCCGACCACCACCGCGAGGACTTCGTGCGCTTCGAGGCGGCGATCCGCGGGGTCGACGAGATCCTCGAGTGCCACCTGGTGAGCGGCGGCTACGACTACCTGCTGAAGTTCACCACGCGCGGCGTCAACCACTACCAGGCGCTGATCGAGGACCTGCTCGAACGCAACATCGGCATCGAGAAGTACTTCAGCTTCATCGTGATCAAGTCGCCGTTCATCAAGACGCACTACCCGATCGAACGGCTGTTCCCGAGCAACCCCTGACCCCGGGTTCGCCCCCGGACCTCTCATGAAGCAGCCCATGCCCGGCGGCGGCGGTCGCTTCGTGCGCCTGGCCGAAACCGCACGGCCCGCCATCGCGCTGTGCATCGACGGCCGGCCCGCGAGCGCACTCGAAGGCGACACGTTGCTGGTGGCGTTGCTGGTGCAGGGCCGGCACCTGCGGCAGTCCGAGTTCACGGCGTCCGGGGATGGCGCGCGCGCCGGCTTCTGCCTGATGGGCGCCTGCCAGGACTGCTGGGTCTGGGACGACGCCGGACGGCGCCTGCGGGCGTGTTCGACGGTGGTGGCCGAAGGCATGAGCGTGCGCACCACGCCGCCGGCATCGCCGTGGGGCGAGACCGGGGCCCGGCCATGACGCCGCGCACCGTGGTCGTCGGCACCGGGCCGGCCGGCGTGCGGGCCGCGCAGGCGCTGGTGCAGGCCGGCGTGCGCCCGATCGTCGTCGATGAAGCACGCCGCGATGGCGGCCAGATCTACCGCCGCCAGCCCGAGGGCTTCCTGCGCAGTCACGCCACGCTGTACTGCAGCGAGGCCGCGAAGGCGCAGGCCCTGCATGGCGACTTCGATGCGCTGCGCGGCCAGATCGATCACCGCAGCGAAACCCTGGCGTGGAACGTGACGGCCGGCCAGCTGCACACGGTGCACACGCCGAGCGGGTGCACGCAGACGCTGGACTTCGATGCACTGATCGTCTGCGCCGGCGCGACCGACCGGCTGATGCCGGTGGCGGGCTGGAACCACGCCGGCTGCTACAGCCTGGGTGCGGCCCAGATCGCGCTGAAGGCGCAGGCCTGCGCGATCGGCTCGCGCGTGGTGTTCATGGGCAGCGGGCCGCTGCTGTACCTGGTCGCCGCGCAGTACCTGAAGGCCGGCGCGCAGGTCGAGGCGGTGCTCGACACCTCGCCCGCGCTGCCGGGCTGGGCGGCGCTGCGCGGGCTGCTGCGGCGCCCGCGCTTGCTGCTGCGCGGCGCAGCCCTGGTGGCCGGGC